>NZ_JBFAET010000236.1:0-12435 GCF_040642095.1 Streptomyces sp. NPDC020362 | reverse complement strand
CCACGTACCCGGGGACGGACGGCCACCGCACGGTCAGCACCACCGACTCCTCTTCCGCGACCCATGAATGGTCCACGCCCGACCCCCACACGACATAGTCGCCCTGACGCGTCAGCAGGACGCTGCGGTCGGGAAGTTCGACACGGAAGCGACCGCTGACGAGAACGAGAAGGGTGGTGCGTTCCTCGCCCCGCACCCACTGTGCTCGCCTGTCGCCCGGTGGGTGGACACCCCACTTGATCTCGACGGCGTCGCTGTGGCGCGCATCGCCTGCGGCCTTGAAGTGCCCGAGCAGCCAGCCCCGGTCAAGTGCCGCATCCCTGCCTGCGTTGCCCACGTACACGCTGTCGTCCATGCACCGGGACGCTAACACCCGGCCGTCCTGCCACCCCGAGCGCGACCGGCGCCGCGGCAGCACGTCCTCAACTGCCGCGGGCCGGCGTCTTGAGCTCGTCAGCGGCCGCGGGCCACGTCCTGAGCTCGTCAGCCGCCCCGCGCCACGGTCCTGAGCTCGTCCAGTGATTCGCGCATCACCTGCGCCATCTCTCGTTCCTCGGCCGCGTCGACCCAGCGCTCGAAGCCGACCTTGAAGACGGCGATCCCCGCTTCGGCGGCCAGGCTCGCGGCCGGCTCCACGACGCCGCGTCGGCGCAGGGTCTCGGCGAGCGCGGCCGACATCGAGGCGAGCTTGATCAGCTCGCGCTCCCGGAGTTCCGCGTTCGCCGTGATCACAGCGTGGCGCCTGCGTGCGTACTCGCGCCGGTCGACGAACACCTCGCAGACCGCGTCGAGGCCCGCCGCGAGCGCCTCGACCGGCGCCGCGGACTCCGGAGCGCCCGCGACCGCCTGCACGAACAGCTCCTGCAGTTCGACGGAGCCGGCGAACAGCACCTCACGCTTGTCGGCGTAGTGCCGGAAGAAGGTCCGCTCCGTGAGCCCGGCCCGCTTGGCGATCTCCGCCACAGTCGTCTGCTCGTAGCCGCGCTCGCTGTACAGCTCCAGCGCCGCGTTCGCCAGGCGTCCGCGCGCGTCCGGCTCCCATCTGCCCATGCGCAGATCCTACGTGATGACAGCTACTGACATCAGGTGTACCGTCGATGACAGTAACTGACATCAACAGTTGAGGACCTCCCATGCGCATCTTCGTGACCGGCGCGTCCGGCTGGATCGGCTCCGCCGTCGTATCCGAACTCGTCGACGCGGGACACCAGGTCGTCGGGCTCGCCCGCTCCGACACGTCCGCCGCCGCGCTCTCCGCGGCCGGGGCGGAGGTCGTGAGGGGCACCGTCGACGACCTCGACGTCCTGGGGAAGACAGCCGCCGCGTCGGACGGGGTGATCCACCTCGCCTTCAAGCACGACATCGCCTTCTCCGGCGACTTCCGGGGCGCCGCCGAGGCCGACCGCCGAGCGGTCGACACCTTCGGCGACGCGCTCGCCGGCACCGACCGACCCTTCGTCCTCGCCTCCGGCCTGGCCGGACTCGCGCCGGGGCACGTGTCGACCGAACGGGACAGGCCCGCGGTCGACGGCTCGCCGATCTCGATCCGCGCGGTCACCGCGCAGGCGGTACTCGCGCTCCCGTCACGCGGCGTGCGCTCCTGCGTGGTGCGGCTCTCCCCCACCTGCCACGGCGACGGGGACAACGGTTTCATGGCCACCCTGGTCGCCATCGCCCGCGCCAAGGGAGTCTCCGGCTTCATCGGTGACGGCGCCAACCGCTGGCCGGCGGTCCACCGCCTCGACGCCGCACGGCTGTTCCGCCTGGCGGTCGAGAAAGCCCCCGCCGGATCGGTGCTGCACGGCGTCGCCGAGGAAGGCGTCGCGATCCGCGCGGTCGCCGAGACGATCGGCCGTCACCTCGACGTGCCGGTGGCCTCCGTGGCCCCCGAAGCCGCAGCCGGCCACTTCACATGGCTGAGTGCCTTCCTCGGCCTCGACCTCCCGGCCTCCAGCTCCCTCACCCGAGACCTGCTGGGCTGGGAACCCACCCACCCCGGCCTCCTCGCCGACCTCGACAAGGGGCATTACTTCCACACACCCGCCACCGCTGCCTGACCGGTCCCCACGGCACCACCCGCACCGTGGGCGTGCGAGGGCGCCGCCGATCCGCCGGACCCGGCTGACGGGGCGGCCGCTGCTCGGTGATCGAGTGGGCTGCGATCAGGCCGGAACCGGCGGTGAGGACGGCGGCGGCGATCACCGTGGCATCCAGGCCGAAGGCGTCGGCGAGGGCACCGGTGGCGTACTCGATGCCCCGCCAGAAGCGGTAGGTGCCCGGTGCGTTGGCCCGCCGGCTCGGGTGGGCGTGGTGGGAGACCGAGGCGGTCGACGGCCGTCCCCAACTCGTCGACCTCGGCATGCCCGTCTTCACCGACCCACCCGCCACTCCCACACCCCCAGGAGAGTCCCCGCATGCACCCGATGCGCCTGTTCTCGTTCGGCTGCCTGCACCTCCCCACGGGCCCGGGCGGCAGGCCGATCCCGCCAGCCGCTGACCGCGTCGAGGGTGAGACCACCGGAGCCGGTGGCGGTCGACGGGCCTGGTCCGCGGCCCGGAATCGCAGTTGTCGACCAGATCACTCCGTTACGGTCAGGCACTCGGCGAGCAGGTCGACGATGTCGTGCCAGGCTCGCTGCGCGTGCCGTGGGTGGTAGCCAACGCCGGGGCGCACGGTGTGGTCGACCGGTGGGTGGTGGAATGCGTGCAGGGCTCCGCCGTAGACCACGAAGCGCCAGTCGACGCCCGCGGCCTGCATCTCGGCGGTGAATGCGTCCCGTTGCGAGGGCGGCATGATCGGGTCTTCCGACCCGACCCCGGCCCACACCGGGCAGCGGATGCGCGCCGTCTCGCCTGGTCGGCCCGTGGTCAGTGCGTTGACTGTCGCGATCGCGCGCAGGTTGACGCCGTCGCGCCCGAGTTCCAGCGCGATTGCGCCCCCGGTGCCGTAGCCGACGGCGGCGATCCGGTCGGGGTCGGTCCGCGGCTCGGCGCGGAGCACGTCGAGCGCCGCGTGGCCGATGCCCCGCATCCGGTCGGGGTTGGCGAGCAGCGGCATGCAACGGGCAAGCATCTCCTCGGGGTCGCCCAAATAGCGCCCGCCGTGGAGGTCGAAGGCCAGCGCTACGTATCCCAGCTCGGCGAGCGCATCGGCCCGGCGGCGCTCGACGTCGCTGAGCCCCATGCCCTCTGGCCCGAGCAGCACCGCAGGCCGGCGATCGACTCCGGCCGGGAGTGCGAGGTGCCCGATCATCGTCAGACCGTCGGCCGGGTACTCGACCGTGCGCGTTGTAATCGTCGTCATGCGACTGGACAGTAGTGATCGTCGAGTCCGGTCGGGCCGCTGTTCTGCCGCTGGCAGAGCAGCGCGGGTGTTCCTCTGAAATGCGGCGATGGCTCACGATCCGCCACAAACCCCGTTCCTGCGGCAGCGGTTTCGGATCACCTGCCCTGGCCACGGTGCTGGAGGTGGACCTGCCGGTTCTTCCGCCGGGGGCATACCCCGCGCCGGACGAGCAGCCATCGGATGCGCCTTCGGTCGCTACAGGGCGCACGCCCTCACAAAAATCGCTGGTCACCGGCTCTGGCAGCTTGGACGTGTCGCCGTGATGGAGCACATGCAGGACCACCTTCCTCGCGCACTAAAGGGTGCCGAATCGTGATCGTTTTCTTGGTCCGGAAAAGGGCCAGCGGCCTCACCGAAATCCTTGCCCGCGCACTCCGCGAGCGGGGCCGCGATGTCGAAGTCGACCACCTGCATGTCCACCTGCCCCGCGTGCTCAAGACCACCAACTTCTGAAGGGATTCCGCCTGCACACCCCACCGGTTACCGCGTTCGACGCGACCGCAGCGCTCTTTGCCGTGCTCAACGAAGACGAAGCGGAAGCTCAGCGCATCGTGGGCACGATGCTGCCCGGCGAGCGAGCTGAATTCGCCGACCAGCTGGACACACTCCGTTCGATGCTCACGGATCGCTTCGGCAACGGCATCGCAGCAGGTGTCCAGTGATCGATCCCTTAGTTGTGCTGTTTCATGACATTGGTGTCGTACCTGTAGGGTTCACGCGCTCAAAGTCTCCGTGGCGACGCGGTCAGCTCGACTTCTTGGCGAGTTCGGCGAGGAACTGCGGCACTCGGCCGGCACCGAAGTCGTAGAACCGTGCCCACTGCGGCTCGACCGCGATACGCGCCATCTGGTCGTACATAGCCCGGCAGTTCCGCTCGAACTCGGCCGCGTACTCGGCGTCGAAGTTCTTCCGCGCGGCCGCGAGGTACTCCGGAACCACCCCGTCGACGATGGTGAGGTGCACGACGCCACGCACCGACAGTGTCTTGGCCGAGCCGGGGCTGTCGCCGGCGTCGATGGTCAGGGCAACCTCGGGGCGGGCGGACAGCGCTCTTACCTTGGGCGCCGTGGCCGCGGTGGACATGACGATCTCGTCGCCGGTCCAGAAGATCCCGATCGGGATGACACGTGGGCGCCCGTCGAGTCCGTTGTATGCCAGCCGCGCCATTGACGCCTGGCTCAACAGCTCGTGGGCGTCGGCCAGCTCCTGTGCGATCTGCTTGGGGTCCATGACTCGCCGTCCTCCACTGTCGCGCGGCCGCTCGTGGCCGCTATGCCCCTGGGACGGAGAACCCGCCACGTTCTCGACACCCGCGGCCGAATCGCCGTCTACTCGCCCACGGTAATCGGGCCGCGCTCGCCAGCTTCTGCAACTCCTACCGCGTCACCTTCGAAAAGTCACCGGAGCTGCTCGGCGCCTTCCCACACCAGCTCACGATCGAGAACTTCGTGGCACCAACGTTATGAGGCACCACCCTTAGTCCGGAAAAGCGGCCCGGTGGTCATGGCCTGGCTGGACGGCGCCGGAGAGGAAGTCGGCGTGCAGGTGGGTGTCGGCCACGAACGCGACCCGCTGGCCGCGCAGCTGGGCGGCGGCTTTCAGGGCTCGCAGGTCGCGGCCCGCGTCGACGGCCAGGGCGCGGCCGTCGCCCGGATCGACCAGGGAGGCGCTGTTGCCCAGTCCGTGGTCGACCAGCGGTATCAGGTGGTCGTCGGCGAAGCCCACGGCAGTCCTCCAGGATCCGGCAAAGACGGTGCGGCCAGGCGTGTGGTCATCGCCGTCACCATCTTCTACGCTATTCCATGGATTTATGGAGGATATCTTGGCGGGAACCACCACGGCCGGTGCGAAGGCGCGGCTGTACGACGCGTTCGCGGCCAGCGGCAAGGCGCTGGCCAGCGGGAAACGCCTGGAGCTGCTCGATCTGCTCGCCCAGGGCGAGCGCACCGTCGATGCCCTGGCCAAGGCCGCGGGACTGAACCTGACCACGGCCTCGGCCCATCTGCAGACCCTCAAGCAGGCCGGCTTCGTCACCACCCGCCGCGAGGGCGTCCGCATCCGCTACCGGCTCGCCGGCGACGACGTGGCTCAGCTGTTCGCGCTGCTGCGCAAGGTCGCCGAGGCCCACCAGGCCGCCGTACCCGCGGCACGGAACGCCTACCTCGGCGAGGACGACGCGGCTGAGGTCACCCAGGAGGAGCTGCGCGCCCGCATGGCGGCCAGGGACGTGGTGATGCTGGACGTACGACCGCCCGAGGAGTACCGGGCCGGGCACATCCCGGGGGCGGTGTCCATTCCGGTCGAGGAACTGGCCCACCGGATCGACGAGTTGCCCGAGGAGACGGAGATCGTCGTCTACTGCCGCGGCGAATACTGCGTCCTCGCCCACGACGCGGTACGGCTGCTGACCGACCACGCACGGCGGGCCGTCCGCCTCAACGACGGCATGCTGGAGTGGCGACTGGCAGAACTGCCCGTCGACACCGGGGACTTGACATGACCGGCGGTCCCCTGCCCGTGCACCCGGGCCTGGTCGGCGCACCGGTGCCGCGGCCCGGATCGCGGCCGGTGACCTGGCCGACGGCGCCCCGGCCCGCACTGCAGCTCTGCGGGACGACCTCCATCACCGGCTGGCGGCGGCGCTGCCGGGCCGCGTGCACCTCAGCGGCCCCGAGAAGGAGCGCCTGCCGAACACGCTGAACGTCACGGTCGACGGCGTACTCGGTCCTGAACTCCTCGCCGCCGCCCACGAAATCGCGGCCCCGACCGGCTCGGCCTGCCACAGCGGCAACCACTCCCCCTCCCCGGTCCTGACGGCCATGGGCCTGGACAGCGAGCGCGCGATGGGGGCGCTGCGCCTGTCGCTGGGCCGATGGGACGGCCGGCATCGAGACGGCGGCACAGACGCTCGTCAAGGCGGCCACCGCGCGCTGACCCGGCTGCCGGTCGGCCATCGATCCGACGGCGCCGAGCATCCGACGAGGTGCACCCGACCGCGCGCAACCGACGAAGAACTTCCGATGACGGGCGCTCGACCAGAGCGTTCGACGAAGAGCAGGAGAGGCATGACCGAGTCCACCGCACAGGGCACGCCGGGCTCCATAGCCGACGTGCCCGACGCAGCCCACGCACAGCGCCGCATCCTTCGTGTCCTGGTCGCATCCCAGATCCTCAGCGGGGCCGGACTCGCCGCCGGAGTCACCGTCGGCGGCCTGCTCGCCCAGAACATGCTCGGCACCACCAGCCTCGCCGGACTGCCCAGCGCCCTGTTCACCGCCGGATCCGCGCTCGCCGCCGTCGCCGTCGGCCGCCTCTCCCAGGCCCGCGGGCGCCGCCCCGGTCTGGCCGCCGGCTACCTCACCGGAGCCGTCGGCAGTGCCGGTGTCATCGCCGCCGCCGTCCTGGACAGCCCCGTCCTGCTGTTCTTCGCCCTGTTCGTCTACGGCGCCGGCACCGCCACCAACCTCCAGGCCCGCTACGCCGGCGCCGATCTGGCCCACCCCGGCCACCGGGCACGCGCCGTGTCGACCGTCCTGGTCGCCACCACCCTCGGCGGCGTCACCGGACCCAACCTCGCCGCACCCACCGGCGATCTCGCCGAAACCCTCGGAATCCCCGACCTCGCGGGCCCCTTCCTGCTGTCCGGCGCCGCCTACGCTCTGGCCGCGCTCGTCCTCGCCGTCCGGCTGCGGCCCGACCCGCTGCTCGTGGCCCGCACCCTCGCCGCCGCCCAGGTGAGCACCACCGCCGCCGACGCGCCCGCGGCGACCGACCCCGCGCACCCCCCTCGCACAGGCGTGGTCCTCGGGGCGCTCGTCATGGTCGTCACCCAGCTCGTCATGGTCGCGATCATGACGATGACCCCGGTCCATCTGCACGACCACGGTCATGGCACCGCCGCCTCCGGTCTCGTCATCGGCATCCACATCGGCGCCATGTACCTGCCCTCGCCGCTGACGGGCTGGCTCGTCGACCGCTACGGCCCGCTGAAGATCGCTGCCGCTTCCGGTGTCACCCTCCTGACCGCCGGCATCCTCGCCGCCGCTGCGCCCGGTGACTCCGTCGCGCTCCTTGCGTGTGCCCTGGCCCTGCTGGGACTGGGCTGGAACTTCGGCCTGGTCTCGGGCACGGCGATCATCACCGACACCGTCCCGCTCGCCACCCGCGCCAGGACCCAGGGAATGGTCGACGTCTCCATCGCCATCGCCGGCGCCACCGGCGGCCTGGCCTCCGGCATGGTCGTCGCCGGGACCGGCTACCCGGTCCTCGCCCTCGCCGGCGGGGTCCTCGCCCTCGCGATCCTCCCCGCCATCGCCGCGACCGCGAGCAGCCGATGAACCGGCCAATTCCCCCGGCAGAATCCGGCCCCCGCATCAAGGCGCCCGTGACACTCCCGCCCGGCGAGCCCTTCGGCTTCGACAACGGCAAGGCCGTCTACGGGAAAAACCGATGTGGTCCAGGTGGTCGAGCACTGCCCAAGTGCACCGGTCGGGGCGCGTGTTCGTGGTCCCCCTGCCGGTGGCGGGTGGCACGGTGGAGTCGGCGCCACGCCCGTCACCCATGGTTCTGCCGGGCCGCCTGCCCCTCGGCGGGCGCCCACCCCGCCGTCGGTCAAGCGCGGGACGTCCGGGGGGTGTCCGCAAGCGCCCTGCGGCGACACGCCACGCTCCCGGTCGCCGCACACGCCCATCGGCGTCGACGGGGCAGCCGGCCGTCACCGGCCGCGATCTGACGATACCTCTGCTCGACTCGCGACCCACCGTTTCGCAGCGCATGATGGATGCATGGCTGCTGGGGGACTCCGCCCCGCCCGAGGGCGCCGCCGCCCTGCACAACCCGTGACCAGGCCCGTGAGGCCGGGCCGAGGAGGTCAGCCATGACCCACACCGTGCTCCCGCCGGGCGGCGTCGAATCGGAGAACCATCCGTGGAAGATCCGCCTCGTCGAACACCCGAAGCGATTCGAATCGTCGCACTTCCGCGCCGCGAAGAAGACGGCACAAGCGATCCTGCGCACGATGGAGGACATCGACCTGCCCTACGGACCCAGACCCGTCGCTCCCGGGGCGGGTCCGAACGGTTCCGCGTCCTGGGAGATGCACCACGGCGGCAGCCTGTGGGTCAAGGGAGCGGACCGCTGGCGGATGTACCGTGCACGGGTCGGCATCGAGTGGAGCATGCAGTTCTGCGCCGACCCGGAGAAGGTGGACCGGCTCCGGCAGGAGGCCGCCGATCTGGTGGACGCCTTCCCGCTCACCCTGCCCGCCCTGGCGGAACTGGGCTACGAGCGGGCCGAGAATCTGCTGCGCACACCGATCAAGGACGCCGACGGGGTCGAGGCCTGGACCGACTCCCTGTTCAACGCGTGCGTGCCGCTGAGCCACGACAACCACCAGGGGATCCTTCCCAAGGTGCCCGGTGAGCATCACTACCCCTGGCCGGTGAAGGGCGCGGACTTCGTCCGGTACGACGACTTCCAGCTGTGGGTGACCCTGCCCGACGGCACCCACGGCGCCGTCGCCCCGGTGGACCGCCGCGGCTCCGGCGACGGGCATGTCCGTCTGGCCTTCGTCCCCGAAGGCAGCGAAGCCGCCGGGACGATCGCGGAGGCCCAGGACCGCGGGCTGATGGCCGTCCTGCCGGCGAACAGCACGGTGGCGATGCAGGCCTTCGCCCGGCAGATCGGTCCCGGACAACGGACCGCCTCCGGTCCGCTGTCCGCAAGCGCGGGACGGCACGGCCGCCGCGCCTCCGGCCCGCAGTGAGGCCGTGCGTGTCTCGCGCCCTCGTCATCTGCCTGGACGGCACGGGCAACCAGGTGGGCGCGAACCACCCCACCAACGTGGTCAGGCTGATGGAGATGCTGGACGCGGACGATCCCGCCCGGCAACTGGTGTACTACGACCCCGGCGTCGGGACCATGTCGTCGGCCACCGCCCGGGGACCGGTGGGCCGCCGGCTCTCCCGCCTGTGCGGTCTCGCCTTCGGCAGCGGGCTGCGGACCAATCTCGCAGAGGCGTACACGTACGTCATGCAGCACTGGCAGCCGGGCGACCTGGTGTACGCGTTCGGGTTCAGCCGTGGCGCCTACACCGCCCGGGCGCTCGTCGGCATGCTCAACAAGCCCGGGCTCATGCGTCCGGGCTCGGAGAACCTGGTGCCGTACGCCGTGGCGAAGTACGCCTTCAATCAGGACATCGACAGGAGTGAGCAGGAGGTCGCACGGTTTTCCCACGCGTTCTGCCGGCGCACCGAGAACGAACCGCTGTGGGAGGACGTCAGGCAGAACAATCCGCGGCAGGTCTCGCACCACGCCCTGCCCGTGGCCTACCTGGGCGTCTGGGACACCGTGAAGGCGGCAGGCCTCGTGCGCCTGGGCAATCTGCAGTGGCCGTTCACGCGTCAGGTACCGAACGCCGCCCGCATACGGCACGCCGTGTCGCTCGACGAGACCCGCCGTCCTTACCCCGAGTTCCTGGTGACACCCCGCCCCGCGCCGCATCAGGGCACCGCCGAAGAGGTCTGGTTCGCCGGAGTGCACTCCGATGTCGGCGGCACGTTCGCCCATGCCGAAGGCGCGCCTCTGCTCTCCGCGATCCCGCTGAAGTGGATCACGGACGGCGTCACCCAGGACCTGGTCTTCCGGCCCGGGGCCTACGGCACGACCTGTGGGGTCACCGAGGCCTTCGCCGAGGCACCGGTGCACGAGAACGGCCCGCTGTGGATCCTCACGGGCCGGCGCTCCCGTGCCCTGCCCGACGATGCCGTGCTCCACACCAGCGTGAGGCTGCGGCGGGAGCGGGATCCCGGGTACCGCCCGGATCTGCCCGGTCCGCAGGAGACGGGCCGCTGGGCCGATCCCGACTGGACCAAGCCCGTCCCGCCACCCGGTGGTTGAGCGCTCCTTCGGCCCGTCACCGAGGGGACACCCCGGCGGGCGCACGCTCGGCGAGATCCACCCGAACCGTGACCAACTCCGTCCCCATGACCCGCGCCATCACCGCGTTGAGCGCGCGCAAGGGGCGCCGGCGGCTCGGGCGGCGCTGCCGGGCGTAGGGGTCCTCGTCCGGCAGGACGTGGGCGGTTCCGCTGCGCCGGGCGAAGCGCACGCCCTCGCGAAGGCGGACCCGCACCTCGTGCAGCGCCGGCTGTTGCGCACGTGGCCCGCCCGCTCCCCGTGCTCGGCGACGATCCAGAAGGTGTCTCCCTCCCGGCCGTTGCCCACGGGTGTGGTGCGGGTGCGTCCGCCGGCCCGGCCCCGGGTCTCCGGCAGCGCGTGGCCGAGCGGCATGACCCCCAGCCGCAGGAGGAACCGCACCGGCGGATTGACCAGGCGGCGCTGCACGGGCGCGACCACCGCGCGCTTGAGCCGGGAGCCGGCGAGGGGCAGCGGCACATTGGCGGCGAGAACCCCGCTCAGCCCGACGGATAGGGCCGGGCGTCGTGGCACCGTGGGGTCGACGAACCAGTCGGCCCACTCGACGGCGATCAGGATCTGCGTGGCCGTGAGCAGACACGCCGTCACCCGGGCCGACCTGGAGGCCGCGCTGGACACCTGTCAGGAACGCCTGTTGTCCCCGCCCCGGGCCGTCGGAACCGCCCGGCGGTCACGGCACTGATCCGGGCCCGCTCCGGCTACCCGGTCACGCTGCCTTGCCACAGGACGTCACGGGCTCGGGCCATGGCCACGAAGAGCCGACGGCGGATCGGTTCACCGCGCTCGCGTCCGGCTTCGGAGTCCTCCGCGGCGATCAGGCCTGGCGCGGGTTCGGCTTCAGCACGGCGAACACCGCCTCGCCCGGGTCCGTCAGCCAGGCGATGCGTCCGACGTCGGGCACGTCCGCCGCCGGCATGAGCACCGTGCCACCGTTGCCCTGCACCGCCGTGACGACGGCATCCGCGTCCGCGACCGCGAAGTACGGCACCCAGCGCGCTTCTTCCTGCTCCCCCTGCAACTGGGCCACACCGCCGAAGGAACCCTGCTGCTGGTCGCCGGCCGCGATGCTGAGGACCCGGTACGTCATGCCGGGCGCCTGCATCTCCTGCGAGCGCCAGCCGAACAGCCCATGGTAGAAGCGGATCGCCGCCCCCGGGTCGGCCACGTGCAGCTCCACCCACACCAGCGTGTCGTCCTCGGACGCCTTCTGCACCCCCATGGCGGACTGCAGAACGGCGAACTGTGCGCCTTGGGGGTCGGTGAACTGGGCCAGCTGCCCCTCCCCCACGCTCATGGGCTCGACGCGCACGCTGCCACCGCCCTCGACCACCTGACGGGCGGTGGCCTCCGCGTCATCGCTGCGGAAGTAGGTCGTCCAGGCCGACCTGGCCCCCTCCTCGGTCAGCGGACCGAGGGCGGCTACCGTCATTCCGTCCTTCTGGAAGAAGCCGTACCCGCCCGCCTGCGGTCCCGCGGACACGAGCCGCCACCCGAAGACTTCGCCGTAGAAGGCGGCGGCCGCATCCGTGTCCGGGCTGCCGAGGTCGATCCAGACGGGTGATCCGGTACGGAAGGCGGTGCCGAGCATGGGATTCCTCCTGCGAGTCCGGTACGAAGCCCCGTCACTATGCCGACCCCATGGGCGGGGCCCCGCACACCGCCCCGGCCGGACCGGGGGTTTCACCCGAGGTGGGGAACGTGTCCTTACTCCACGGCTTGGGGCTGCACTCCACGGCTTCGGGCTGCACTCCACGGCTTCGGGCCGCGCCTGCCGAACGCGCAAGCTCCGCGCCCTGCCGGGATTCGCGGCACAGCCCCGGGTCCGGCGGCGGTCGGTCGACCGAGTCCATGAGGGTCAGCCCTGCCGTTGAACTGCTCGCCCTGTCCGCCGGGCTCGGTGCCGGCGTCCTGGTCGGCCGGTGCAGCCCCGGGTCGGCCGCCGCGGTCCTGGACCACTGCCTGAACCGTGTCTTCCAGGACTGATCGCCCGGTGTGCCATTGCGGGCGCGTGGTGTGCAGCGGAAGGAGTGACCTCCCGGTTCGGGGTGATGACGCCTGCGCAGCCACCCAGGCGGAGGTGGTGCGGCCCCGCCCGGGCGAGCGCGTCCTGATGGTGAGCTCGCCCAGTTTCGACCCGTCGATGTGGGAACTGT
>NZ_JBFAET010000235.1:0-12439 GCF_040642095.1 Streptomyces sp. NPDC020362 | reverse complement strand
CTCACTTGACTGGGGGTCACGGGGTCGCAGTTTAAAATCCTGGCGTCCCGACGTGCGAGACGCGGGTCCGGGGCTGCTCCGAAGAAATTCGGAGCAGCCCCTCGATCGTTCCCGGGGACCGGCCGGGACGGACGCCTTCGACCACGCCGGCGGGCGACCGCGACCGGCCGGGCACAAACGCGGGCCGCAGCCGGTCCACCGACGGTCACGCCATACCGAGCCGGCGCGCCGGTTCCGACACGTCCGGCTCCGGCTGCCGCCGAAGCCGGACGTGGTACCGAAGCGTCAGGTCGTGGGCGCGCGGCCGCTCGGCGACCCTGCGTGTCGCGACGGTGCCGCCACAGGTCGGGCGACGGACCTCGGACCCCGCGAGTGTCCGCGACCGGCGTGCTCCGGTGCCGGGCACCGGCGGCGGAACTACTGTGGTGGCGCATGAGCACCTCGTTGCCGTTGGACGCCGTGCCCCGTCTGGCCGGTGCGGTCGCCCTCGGAGCCGTGGTCGGCGTGACCGTCGGGCTGACGACCCGGCCGCCGCTGGGCGCGCTGGCCGGGATCGCCGCGACGCAACTGGCCTTCGTGCTGGCGGGCTGGATCGTGCTGTGGCCCATGGACGCCAGGGCCACCCACCGCAACGCCCGGCGTGAGGACCTGCGGCCCCTCCTGGAGGAACTCGTCGTCGTGGCGGTCGCCGGGTGCGGACTGCTCGCCATCGTGCTGCTGCTCCTGATCGGCAGGTCCGACACCGGGCACCTCGGCGCGGCGACCGCCCTGTTCGGGGTGTTCATGGCCTGGGCCGCCCTGCACCTGATGTACGCCACCCGCTACGCCTACGTCTATTACGCGGCCCAGGGAGGCATCGACTTCAACTCCGACCAGCCGCCCGCGTACCGCGACTTCTTCTACTTCAGCTACAACCTCGGCATGACCTACCAGGTGTCCGACACGTCGGTGTCGAGTGCGGCCGTCCGCTCGATCGTGCTGCGGCACGCCCTGCTGTCGTACGCCTTCGGCACCAGCATTCTCGCCACCGCCATCAGCCTCGTCGTGCAGTTCGTCAGCGGCTGACGTCCTCGCGGGCGGCTGACGTCCTCGCGCGGTTTCGTTCCGGACGCAGCAGGATGGGAGCGGGGACGGGGGTCCCCGCGTACCCGATGGAGCCGGACTTCAGGAGGAGGCCGGGTCGTGCCCGAGTCGCAGGCCGTGATCGTCGAACCGGCCGGAGCCACCGTGTTCCTCGTCGTGACCGTCGCGCAGGGCGGCGAGGAGACCGTCCGCGACCTGCTGGAGGACGTCTGCGGCCTGTGCCGCTCGGTCGCCTTCCGCGCCCCCGACGACCGGCTCACCTGCGTCGTCGGCATCGGATCGGCGGCCTGGGACCGGCTCTTTCGCGGACCGCGCCCCCGCGACCTGCACCCGTTCGTGGAACTGAACGGCGCACGCCACCGCGCCCCGGCCACCCCGGGAGACCTCCTCTTCCACGTGCGGGCCCGCCGCATGGACCTGTGTTTCGAACTGGCCCGGCTGATCACGCGGCGGCTGAGCGGCGCGGTCACGGTCGTCGACGAGGTCCATGCCTTCAAGTACTTCGACGAACGCGACCTGCTCGGCTTCGTCGACGGCAGCGAGAACCCCGAGGGCCGACTCGCGGACGACGCGGTGTTCGTCGGCGACGAGGACCCCGGCTTCCGCGGGGGCAGCTATGTGGTGGTGCAGAAGTACCTGCACGACATGACCGCCTGGGACGCCCTGCCGGCGCAGGATCAGGAGAAGGTCATCGGGCGGACGAAGCTCGCCAACGTCGAACTGCCCGACCGCGTCAAGCCCGCCGACTCCCATGTCGCGCTCACCACCGTCACCGACGAGGACGGCAACGAGCGCAAGATCGTCCGCGAGAACATGCCCTTCGGTACCCTGGGGGCGGGCGAGTTCGGCACGTACTTCATCGGTTACGCGCGCACTCCCGACGTCACCGAACACATGTTGAGGAACATGTTCCTGGGCGACGGCCGTGCCGCGCACGACCGTGTCCTCGACTACTCGACGGCCGTCACCGGATGTCTGTTCCACGTGCCGACGGCGGCCTTCCTCGACGACCTTCCCGCCGCTCCCGGCTGAGCCTGCGGGGTCAGTCCCGGGCCGCCCACAGGCCGCGCACATGACCGAGATGCCGGGTCATGATCTCCTGTACGGCCTTTCCGTCGCGCTCCAGCAGTGCGTCCAGGAGTTCCAGGTGCTCCTCGGCCGAGGCCAGCAGGCGGCCCGCCTCGACCAGGGCCGTGAGGCCGTAGAGGCGGGAGCGGCCCCGCAGGTCCGCGACCACCTCCACCAGGTGCGCGTTGCCCGCCAGGGCCAGCAGGCCCAGGTGGAAGCGGGTGTCGGCCTCGACATAGGCGATCAGGTCGCCGGCCACCGCCGCGGTGACGATCTCCCGGGCCGCCGGGCGCAGCGCCTCCAGACAGACCCGGTCGGCCGTGCCTGCCAGGTCCACCACGGTGGGGATCTCGATGAGCGCACGGACGTGGGTGTACTCGTCCAACTGCTTGTCGGAGACGGCGGTGACCCGGAAGCCCTTGTTGGGCACGGTGTCGACCAGGCCCTCCTTGGCCAGGTCCAGCATCGCCTCGCGCACCGGCGTGGCCGAGACACCGAAGCGGGCGGCGAGCGACGGTGCCGAATAGACCTCGCCAGGCCGCAGCTCGCCCGCGATCAGCGCGGCCCGCAGGGCGTCGGCGACCCGCTCGCGGTAGCTGCTGCGCCGGCCTCCCAGCCGGGGGAGCGCGGGTGCGTCCGCATCCTGCGGTTTCTGTGCCATGTCACGCATCATCGAATCCTAGAGGACGAAGCCCTCGGGGAACGGGTCGGTCGGATCGAGCAGGTACTGGGCCGTGCCGGTGATCCAGGCACGGCCGGTGAAGCTCGGCAGGACCGCGGGGATGCCGGCGACCTCGGTGGTGCCCAGAAGGCGCCCCGTGAACCGGGTGCCGATGAAGGACTCGTTCACGAACTCGGTGTGCAAGGGGAGTTCGCCCCGCGCGTGCAATTGCGCCATGCGCGCGCTCGTGCCCGTGCCGCAGGGCGAGCGGTCGAACCAGCCGGGGTGGATGGCCATCGCATGCCGGGAGTGGCGGGCGGTGGCACCGGGCGCGTACAGGTGGACGTGGTGGCAGCCGCGGATGGACGGGTCTTCCGGGTGGACCGGCTCCTCCTCGCGGTTGATCGCCTCCATCAACGACAGCCCTGCGGCGAGGATGTCGTCCTTGCGGGCGCGCTCGAAGGGCAGGCCGAACTCCTCCAGCGGCACGATGGCGTAGAAGTTGCCGCCGTAGGCGAGGTCGTACGTCACCGTCCGCCCGTCGGCGAGCTGTGCCTTGCGGTCCAGCCCGACGCTGAAGGAGGGCACATTGCGCAACGTGACGTTCCTGGCGGCACCGTCCTCGACCGCCACCTCCGCGACCACCACCCCCGCCGGAGTGTCCAGCCGGATGGTGGTCACCGGCTCCACCACCTCCACCATGCCGGTCTCGACCAGCACGGTCGCCACGCCGATCGTGCCGTGCCCGCACATCGGCAGGTACCCGGAGACCTCGATGTAGATCACCCCCCAGTCGCAGTCGGGACGGCTCGGCGGCTGCAGGATCGCGCCGCTCATCGCGGAGTGCCCGCGCGGCTCGTTCATCAGCAACTGCTTGACGGGGTCGCGGTGTTCACGGAAGTACAGCCGCCGCTCGTTCATCGTCGCACCGGGTACGGTGCCGATCCCGCCGGTGATCACGCGGGTCGGCATGCCCTCGGTGTGCGAGTCGACGGCGTGCAGGACGAGCCTGCTGTGCATCTGCGGTTCCTTTCCGTCGTCCGTTGCGTGGTCCCTCGCCCGTTACCCGAGCCCCGCGGCCACGGCTTTCTCGGTGGCCGCGCGGACCGCGGCCTCCTGCTCCGGCAGCAGCGGTACGCGCGGCGGGCGCACCGGGCCGCCGTACCGCCCGACCATGTCCATGGACAGCTTGATGGCCTGCACGAACTCCACCTTGGAATCCCAGCGCAGCAGCGGGTGCAGCTGCCGGTACAGGGGGAGCGCCGTGGTGAGGTCCCCGGCCACGGCGGCGCGGTACAGGTCGGCCGAGGCCCGGGGGAGTGCATTGGGGTAGCCGGCCACCCAGCCCTTGGCGCCGGCCACGGCCAGCTCCAGCAGTACGTCGTCGGCTCCGATCAACAGGTCCAGTTCCGGGGCGAGTTCCGCGAGCCGGTAGGCGCGGCGGACGTCACCGGAGAACTCCTTGACGGCGTGGATGTGGCCCTCGGCGTGCAGTTGCGCGAGGAGTTCGGGTACGAGGTCGACCTTGGTGTCGATCGGGTTGTTGTACGCCACCACCGGCACGCCCGCTTTCGCGACCCCGGCGTAGTGGGCCAGCACCGACCGCTCGTCGGCGCGGTAGGCGTTGGGCGGCAGCAGCATCACGGCCCCGCAGCCGGCCTCGCCCGCCTGCTCGGCCCACCTCCGGGCCTCGGCCAAGCCGTACGCGGCGACGCCCGGCATCACCCGCGCGCCGCCGATCGCCGCCACGGCCGTCTCCACCACCTCGGCGCGCTCCTCGGGCGTGAGCACCTGGTACTCACCGAGGGAGCCGTTGGGTACGACGCCGTCGCAGCCGTTCTCGACCAGCCAGGCGCAGTGCTCGGCATAGCGGTCGTGGTCCACCGAGAGGTCGGCGCGCAGCGGAAGGGCGGTGGCGACGAGGACACCGCGCCAGGGGCGGTTCTCCGGGAGGGTCATGACGGTCCCCAATCCAATAGGGTGTGACATATTACTGAGGATTTCAGGAGTGTGCGTGCAGTTTTCGGGAGCGCGTCCGGCCGGCTTTCGGGAGGGCGCGCAGGCTCGGGGTGCGGCGGACCTCCGGTCGGCCTCGTGCCGTCGGTTCCGACGGTGTCCGGCCCTTCCTCCGGTGTCCGGCCCGTCCCCCGTCAGTCCGGTTCTTCCTCCGGCAGCCCGGCCAGTACTCCGAGGGGCACCGGGCGGGCGAACGGCCGTCGTCCGGGCGTGAACGGGCAGCCGGCCAGCCCGGCCACCGCGGGCCCGCACATCCGGCCCTGGCACCAGCCCATCCCGGCCCGGGTGAGCAGCTTCACGGTGCGCAGGTCGCCGGCCCCGAGCGTGCCGGCGGCGGTGCGGACCTGCCCGGCGGTGACCTCCTCGCAGCGGCACACCACCGTGTCGTCCGTGATCCGGTCCGGCCAGTCCGTGGGCGGGACGTACACCGCATCGAGCGCCGCGAAGAACTCCCGCAGCCGGGTGCGCCTTCCCGCGGCCGCGGCCCACTGGCGCGGGTCGGGCGCCGTGCCCTGCAGCCGGGCGGCGATCGAGCGGCCGGCGATGTGCCCCTCGGCGAGCGCGAGGGCCGCGCCGCCGATCCCGGTGGTCTCCCCGGCGGCCCAGACGCCCGGCGCGTCGGTGCGCTGCTCGTCGTCGACCCGGACGTCCGTCCCGGACAGGGCACAGCCGAGGACCTCGGCGAGGTCCGTGTGCGGCAGCATGCCGTGCCCGACCGCAAGGCTGTCGCAGGGGATGCGGCGCATGCTGCCGGGCGCCGTACGTCCGTCCCGGCCGAGAGCGGCGACGGTGACCGCCTCCAGGCGGTCGCCACCGTGCGCCTCCACGACGGTGTGACGGGGCAGGGTACGGACTCGGTGCCGCAGCAACTGCCCCGCGTACCAAGCGCCTTCGGCGAGTTTGCCGGGCTGCGTGACCAGCACCGGGGCCCGCCCCAGCAGGGCCTTCGGGTCGGCGGACTCCACCAGCGCGGCCACCCGGGCGCCCGCCGCCGCGAGTGCCGTGGCCACGGGCAGCAGCAGGGGTCCCGTGCCGGCGACCACGGCCGTGCGGCCCGGCAGGACCAGGCCGCCCTTGAGCATGGCCTGCGCGCCGCCCGCGGTGACGACACCGGGGAGCGTCCAGCCGGGGAAGGGCAGCACCCGCTCGTAGCCGCCGGTGGCGAGCAGCACGGCGTCGGCGCGGACGGTGACACCCTCGTCCTGCGCGGGGCCGCGCAGGGCGTGTACGGCGAAGCCCCCTGAGTCCCCTTCCGCGCACCAGACATGATGATCCGCCAGATGCGTGACGCGCCCGGCGCCGATGTGCCGGCCGAGTCCGTCCCGCAGCCGTTGCCAGGTGCGCCACTGGTGATGCAGAGCCTGCGGTCGGCGTGCGCCGAGGGCGGCGGCGGGCTGCCGGTAGAACTGCCCGCCCGCCTGCTCGGCCGCGTCCAGGAGAGTCACGCGCACACCGCGCGCGGCCGCCGCCAGCGCACCGGCGAGTCCGGCAGGGCCCGCCCCGACAACGGCGAGATGCGGTCGTTCAGCCATCGTCCCGTCCCGTTCCCTCCTGCGTGAGGATCACATCGCCCGGCCGTACCGGCATCAGACAGGCGCGCTGGTTCGCCCGCCCGTTGACGGTCACCAGGCAGTCGAAGCACACCCCGATCCCGCAGAACACCCCGCGCGGCCGGCCCGCGCCGCGCGTGCTGCGCCAGGCGGTCACCCCGGCCGCCCACAGCGCGGCCGCGACCGTCTGGCCGGGCAGCGCCCGGACGGGCCGGCCGTCGAAGGTGACGGTGAAGGGGGCGCCGGGCCGCGCCCGGGTCAGTTCGACGGGGTTCATGGGATGTCGCCTCCGCCCGTCGGGCGGGCCTCGCCCGTCTCGAACCGCTCCGGGCGGAACGGGACGGGATCCAGACCGGTCGTCTTCCCGGTCAGTGCCTGCGCGATCAACTGCCCGGTGCCGGTTGCCAGTCCGATGCCCGCGCCCTCGTGTCCGCAGGCGTGATACAGCCCGGGCACCCGGGGGTCGGGGCCGATCGCCGGGAGGTGGTCGGGCAGGTAGGGCCGGAATCCCGCGTACGTGCGCAGGGCGCGCACCTGCTCCAGGAAGGGGAACAGCCCGATGGCCCCTGCCGCCAGCGCCCGCACCGCCCGGAGCGACAGCGAACGGTCGAAGCCGACCCGTTCCCGGGTCGCCCCGATCAGGACGGGTCCGGCGGCGGTGCCCTCGACGACCGGTGAGGTCCGCAGGGCGGCCGAGTCGCTCGCCACGTCGGCCACGTAGTCGGCGGCGTACACCTTGTGCCGGACCATGCGCGGCAGCGGCTCGGTGACCAGGACGAAGCCGCGCCGGGGCAGCACCGGGAGGCGTACGCCCGCCAGCGCGGCGAGGTCACCGCCCCAGGTGCCCGCCGCGTTCACCACCGCCGGGGCGTGGATGTCGCCCCGGTCGGTGCGGACGCCGAGCACGGCGCCGTCCGCGCTGCGCAGCACCCCGGTCACGGTCCGGCCCGTGTGCAGCCGGGCGCCGCAGGCGCGGATCAGGTGGGCAGCGGCCAGGGCGGGCATGACCTGTGCGTCCTGCGGATAGTGCACCCCGCCCGCCATGCCGGGCGCCACATGCGGTTCCAGGGACCGGAGTTCGTCCGCGTCGACTGGTTCGGCCGTGACCCCGGCGGCGCGCTGGCGCTCGGCGAAGACGAGCAGCGCCCCGAGCGCGCCCGGCGTCGAGGCGGCCACCACACCGCCCTTGGGCTCGTACTCGACGGCCGCCCCCAGCTCGTCGGCCAGCTCCGCCCACAAGCGGGCCGACAGCAGGGCGAGTTCGAGTTCGGGGCCGGGCTCCTTGTCGGAGACCAGCAGGTTGCCCTCGCCGGCACCGGTGGTGCCGCCGGCCACCGGTCCCCGGTCCACCACCCTCACGTCGAGGCCGGACCGGGCGGCGTACAGAGCGCACGCGGCGCCCACCATTCCGGCCCCCACGACCACGACATCGCAGGTCGGTCGCTTCACCACATCAGTACTATGTCACATGTCGCCCAGCCTGAGGAGACCCCGACGCCGGCCTCGTCACCCGCCCGGAGTCCCAGGCGTGGACACCCTCTTGACGCCGTACGGTGCCGGATCGACACTCCAGGGAGGGAATCCTAGTGAACGGATAGGGAAACATGGTGCGGCTGAGAACGGTGACCGGCCGAGCGGGCCGTACGCCGTTGCGCGCCCCCCTTCTCACCTCCCGTCGGCACATCGATCTGCTGCGCGTCTGCAGCGCGATCAGCCCCCGTCGCTGAGCCGCGCCAGCCCTGCGCGCCCAGCTCGCGCGCAGCCGCTCTGCCGAGCCGCCCCGTCCTGGGCGCCGAGCCGGGCCCGCCCGACGCACCCACCCTCCGACGACGCTTCCGCCGCGCACTGCGCGCGCCCGCCCACGGGGAGACTCATGTCCATCACTCCGCTCGCCGCCGTCCCGTCCGCCCACGCCACCACCCCAGGCTTCCGGGGCCGGATCGGCCGCGACGCGCGCAGCGGCCACTACGCCGTGCCGCACCGCTACCGGCTCCATCTGTCCACCGCCTGTCCCGACGGACTGCGCCTCGCCATCGGTCACCGCCTCCTCGGCCTCGACGACAGCTGTCCGGTCACCTTCCTGCCCGCCGTCCCGGACAGTCCCGGCGGCGGCCACACCGCCCTGCGCCCGCTCTACGAGGCGAGCGCCCACCACTACACCGGACCGGCCCTCGCGCCGGTGCTCAGCGACGACTGGTCCGGACGCATCGTCAGCACCCACGCCCCGGACATCCTGCGCGACCTGGACCGCTTCCCCCGCGACGGCAGCGACTCCCTGTATCCGTGCGGCACGGAGAGCCAGATCGAAGCCGTCGAACGGCTCTGCGCCGAGGGCATCCAGGACGCCGCACAGCGCGCCGGACGCGCCGACGCCGAACCCGCCGAGCGGGCCGCTGAGCTCGGTCGGCTGCTGGACACGCTGGGCAGGCTGGAGCGGTACCTGGCGGGGGAGGAGTACCTCGTCGACGGCCGGCTCACCGCAGGCGACATCGAGTTGTGGGTGTCCCTGGTGCAACTGGACACCGTGCACCGGTTCCACCTCGACGCCTCCGCCGTGCACCGTATCGCCGGGCACCCGGCGCTGTGGGCCCACGCCCGGCGCCTGGCCGCCCATCCCGCCTTCGGCGCCCAGCTCGACCTCGGCGGCATCGCCCGCCGTCACCACGGCCGCTGCCAGGGCCTCGAGGCCGCCGGAGCCGCCGTCCAGATCCTCGACTGGACGCGCCACGCCACGAACGGCCCGGGCACGCCCCGCAGCTGAGAACAAACCGGACAAGGCAAGCCCCCGGAGGGCCGTTGACCTGTGAACAGCCCCCCGCCCTCACCGACTTCACCGGCCTTACCGGTGACGCGATGTGCGCAGCTGTCAGGTCCTTTTGCCCGCGGTGCCGCAGGACGGCTCCCGGCCCTGTCCTGCGGCGGTGGTGCGGGTCGGGTCGCGGCCCGGGAACACCCGGCGCCGCCCGCGCGTTCCGACTCATGACGAGTTCCGCCAGGCGGACGCCGACCAGGCCCGCCGCGCCCGACCGACGGAGGTGACGGCCGTGCTACGGATCCTTGCGCTGCGCGTCCCGCAGCCGTACCGCTCCGTCCGTCTCCACTCCCGGCCGCACATAGACCTCCTGCGTGTGGCCGGCGCGCTCTGTCGCCCCTGACCGCGCCCCGTCGCCGCTGACTCCTTCCCGGCCCTCGGCCAGGGTCTCATCCCTCCGTGCTCGCCCGCCGCCCACGCCTGCCCGCGAGCCGGTGTTCTCCTACGGACATCCAGGAAGGCACCCACGTGTCCCCGACTTCCGTCACCTCCCTGCATCTTGCCGTCGCGCTGGACGGCACCGGCTGGCATCCGGCCTCCTGGCGCGAGCCGGTGGCCAGGCCCCGGGACCTGTTCACCGCCGGTTACTGGGCCGACCTCGTCGCCGAGGCCGAGCGCGGCCTGCTCGACTTCGTGACCATCGAGGACGGCCTCGGCCCGCAGTCCTCCCACCCCCTCCACCGCGACGACCGCACCGACCAGGTGCGCGGCCGGCTGGACGCCGTGCTCATCGCCTCCCGTGTCGCACCGCTGACCCGCCACATAGGCCTGGTGCCGACCGTGGTGTCCACGCACACGGAGCCGTTCCACATCTCCAAGGCCATCGCCACCCTCGACTACATCAGCAGCGGCCGCGCCGGACTTCGCGTGCAGGTCACCGCGCGGCCGGACGAGGCCGCACACTTCGGCCGCCGCACGATCCCGTCGATCGACGCCTGGGACGGCCCGGCCGCCCGCGACCTGCTCACCGAGCTGTTCGACGAGGCCGCCGACCACGTCGAGGTGGTCCGCCGGCTGTGGGACAGCTGGGAGGACGACGCGGAGATCCGGGACGCGGCCACGGGCCGCTTCATCGACCGGGACAAGCTGCACTACATCGACTTCGAGGGACGGCACTTCAGCGTGAAGGGGCCCTCCATCACGCCCCGCCCGCCCCAGGGGCAGCCGCTCGTCACGGCCCTGGCCCACGACACCCTTGCCCACCGGCTCGTCGCCGGCCAGGCCGACATCGGGTACGTCACCGCGCACGACACCGCCCAGGCCCGTGCCGCCGTCGCCGGGATCCGCGCCGAGCAGGCCGCGGCCGGCCGCGCCGACCAGACCCTGCACATCTTCGGCGACCTCGTCGTCCTCCTCGACGACGACCCGGTGGCGGCCGCGGCCCGCCGTGACCGCCTCGACGCCCTCGCCGGGCAGCCGTACACCGGCGACGCCCGCATCTTTACCGGCACGCCCGCCCAACTTGCCGATCTGCTCGAGCAGTTGCGGGATTCGGGCCTCAGCGGCTTCAGGCTGCGGCCCGCCGTCGCCGGCCACGACCTGCCGCGGATCACCCGGCACCTCGTGCCCGAACTCCAGCGCCGGGGCCTGTTCCGGCGGGCCTACGAGGCCACCACCCTGCGCGGCCTGCTCGGACTCGCCCGCCCCGCCGACCGCTACGCCGCAGCCATTGCCTGAGCCGGAGGAACGCCCGACCATGAGCAAGCCGCTGAAGCAGATCCACCTGGCCGCCCACTTCCCCGGCGTCAACAACACCACCGTGTGGAGCGACCCGGCCGCCGGCAGCCACATCGAGTTCAGCTCCTTCGCGCACTTCGCCCGCACCGCCGAACGGGCCAAGTTCGACTTCCTCTTCCTCGCCGAGGGACTGCGGCTGCGCGAACAGGGCGGGAAGATATACGACCTGGACGTCGTCGGCCGCCCCGACACCTTCACCGTGCTGGCCGCGCTCGCCGCCGTCACCGACCGTCTCGGCCTGACCGGCACCATCAACTCCACCTTCAACGAGCCCTACGAGGTGGCCCGCCAGTTCGCCAGCCTCGACCACCTCTCCGGCGGCCGCTCCGCGTGGAACGTGGTCACCTCCTGGGACGCCTTCACCGGCGAGAACTTCCGCCGCGGCGGCTTCCTGCCGCAGGAGGAGCGGTACTCCCGCGCCAAGGAGTTCCTGACCACGGCCAACGAACTGTTCGACTCCTGGCGGGGCGACGAGATCCTCGCCGACCGGGCCACCGGCGCCTTCCTCGCCGACGCCGGGGCCGGCGCCTTCGTGCACCGGGGGCAGCAGTTCGACATCCACGGCCGGTTCAACGTCCCGCGCTCCCCGCAGGGGCGCCCGGTGATCTTCCAGGCCGGCGACTCCGAGGAGGGCCGGGAGTTCGCGGCGTCGAGCGCGGACGCGATCTTCAGCCGCTACGCCACCCTCAACGAGGGCCAGGCCTTCTACGCGGACGTCAAGGGACGCCTCGCCGCATACGGCCGCCGGCCCGACCAGCTGCTCGTCCTGCCTGCCGCGACGTTCGTCCTCGGCGACACCGACGAGGAGGCCGCCGACCTCGCCCGGGAGGTGCGCCGGCAGCAGGTCAGCGGCGCCACCGCCGTCAAGCACCTGGAGTTCGTCTGGAACCGGGACCTGTCGGCGTACGACCCGGAGGGCCCGCTGCCCGACGTCGACCCGGTGGTGAGCGAGGAGCACATCTCCCGGGGGCGCGCCCAGGTGCGGATGTACCGCGACCCGGTCGCCATCGCCCGCGAGTGGCGGGAGCTGGCCGCCGCCCACGGCTGGTCCATCCGGGACCTGGTCATCAACACCGGCAACCGGCAGACCTTCGTCGGCTCCCCGGCCACCGTCGCCAGGACCATCGACGACTTCGTGCAGGCGGACGCCTCCGACGGGTTCATCCTCGTCCCGCACATCACCCCGGGCGGCCTCGACCCCTTCGCCGACCAGGTCGTTCCGCTGCTGCAGGAGCGGGGCGTCTTCCGCGCCGACTACGAGGGCACCACCCTGCGCGACCACCTGGGCCTCGCGCACCCCGACGCCGACGCCCGGGCCGAGCGGGCCGCCTCGTGACGTCCCCGACGCCAAGTCCCGAAGTCCCCGCCAACCCCTGAAGTCCCCGGCCGCACCCTGCTCGTGCACTGCCCGGATCCGTCGACGGCCAGGCCCTCGCCGAGCACCAGATCAACCGCGGCCACGAGACGCCCACAGGTAGGCCCCGGTTCTCGCCGTAAGACCAACGGGGCACT
>NZ_JBFAET010000234.1:0-12477 GCF_040642095.1 Streptomyces sp. NPDC020362 | reverse complement strand
CCCGGGCGGCGGCCGGGGGGGGGGGGGGCGGGGGGGGGGGGGCGGGGGGGGCCCGGCCCCCTCCGGGGGCCCCCCGGCCTCCGGGGGCCCCCCGCTTCGTGGGGTTCACGGTCGTGTCCTCGCCGTGGGGTTCACGGTCGTGTCCTCGCCGTGGGGTTCACGGTCGCGTCCTCGCCGCGGTCGGTCAGTCGAGAGCGGCGGACTTCAGCCAGGCCTTGGCGACGTCCAGCGGGTCCTTGTTCTGCGACTGCACCTGGGTGTCCAGGTCCAGCAGGGTCGCCGTGTCCAGCTTGGCGGAGACGGCGTCGAGCGCTTCGGCGCCCTTCTTGTTCAGGGCGCTCTTGTGGACGAGGGGCTGCACGTTCTCGAAGCCGAAGAGGTTCTTCGGGTCCTGCAGGACGACGAACTTCTCCTTGGCGATGGTCGTGTCCGTGGTGAAGATGTCCGCCGCCTGCACGGCGTCCTTCGTCAGCGCCGTCTGGGTGAGCGGGCCGCCCGCGTCCAGCGCCTTGAAGGACTTGAACTCCAGGCCGTACACGTCCTTCAGACCGGCCAGGCCCTGCCGGCGGGTCTGGAACTCCGGCGAGGCCCCGATGGTGAGGTCCTTCGCGATGTCCTTCAGGTCGGCGATGGAGGACTTCTCGGTGAGGTGGTACTTCTTCGCGGTGCTCGCGTTGAGGGTGACCGAGTCCTTGTTCTGCGCGGGCGAGGGCTTGAGCAGGGTCAGCTTGGAGTCCAGCTTGGCCTCGATGGCCGACGTGGTCTCCTCGACGGTCTTCGGGGCGGCCTTCTGGTCGAGATAGGCCAGCAGTGCGCCGTTGTACTCGGGCAGGACCGAGACGGAGCCGTTCTTGAGCAGACCGTACGTGGTCTCGCGGCTGCCGATGTTCGGCTTGTAAGTGACCTTGATTCCCTTGGCCTTGAGGGCCTCGCCGTAGATGTCGGCGAGCAGGATGCTCTCGGCGAAGTTGTTGGATCCGACCACGACACCGTCGCCGCCGGACTTGCTGTCCGAAAGAGGGTCACTGCCCTTGCCGTCGGAGGAGTTACAGCCCGCCAGCAGGGCCGTCGCCGCCGCGAGGGCGACCGCCGCCGCGCCTCGGTTCCTCCGGATGGGCCTGCTGATGCGCTTGGTGAAAGTCACCCATTGATCCAATCCAGCCAGTTCTGGACCAGTCAAGTGGATTCAGGTCACCGATTGGCTTCGATCCGCGATCAGTTGGCCGCGCTTTGTAACGGGTTCTTTATAAAGGCCGTGCTCATTGACGCTTCAAGGAGACGGTAGTCTCGCGGCAGTTGAAATCGGTCACAGCGGTGCAGGGGGCCCGCTTCCGCCACAAGGCACCCCCGAAGGAGGCCCGGTGTCCACGAACACGGTGGACGCGCCCGCCCGGCATGCCCCGGTACACCGTGGTGTACGCGGCTTCGCCGACCGCTGGCCCTTCAGACGCAAGCTCAACCTGATCGTCGGCATCCCGCTCGTCGCCGTCGCCGTCCTGCTGTGGTACCCGGTCACCGACCTGATCCAGCAGTCGGACAGTGCCGCATCGGCGGCCCGGACCGTGCGGGACAGCGCGCAGGTGGCCCGGCTGACGGACCGTGTGGAAGCCGAGCACCAGCAGGCGATCCTGCTCTCCGCACGGCGCGAGTCCGGCGACTCCAAGCCCTCGCTCGGCGCCTACCGCGCGGCGCAGAAGGCGGTGGACGACCAGGTCGAGAAGGTGCGTGGCACCTTCGGCGGGCGGCTGCCGGACGCCGAGAAGCAGGCCCTCGGGGATGCCGACGCCCTGTCCAGCCTGCGCCAGAGCGTCGAACGGGGCTATCTCCCGGCCGACAACATCGACCCCGCGTACACGGATGCGGCGAGCGGCGTGATCGACGGTCTCGGGCTCGACCGCAACACCACCCTGGCGACGACCTTCACCGGCAACCTGCTGGACTCCCTGCTGCGCGCGGACGCCGCCCACGGCGCCTTCGAGACCAGCGTGTTCTCGGCCAGCACCGGGGACACCAACGCATTGATCGAGTTCACCAACGCCGTCGGCTCCTACGACCTCTACGCCCACCAGACGGATCGTTTCTCCAGGTTCGCGACCGAAGGCCAGGCCCGGCAGCTGGCCGGCCTCGACCACACCACGGCACAGATGAAGATCGCCGCGGCCTACGCCGAGTTGCAGATCGACCCCAGCCAACTGGAGGCGGGCAGCCGGGAGACGATGCGCCACTCGGTCCGGGCCGCGCTGGACGACTACCCCTCCTACCCCGAGCAGGCCGCCGCCCGGCTGAAGATCACCACCGCGCTGATCGACCAGATCGCCGTCCGCGCCGACGCCTCCGCGTCCTTGGCGAAGTGGCGCGCGGGCCTGCTGCTGTGGGGCGCGGTCATCGGCCTCGCACTGTGGATCGCCCTCGCGGTGCTGGTGCGCCGCTCGGTGGTCCGGCCGGTGCAGGCGCTGACCGGAGCCGCGCAGGAGGTCGCCGACGTGGCCGGACGCGAGCTGGCCCGGGTGGCCGACGACGACGCCGAGGACGACGGGCCGCCCCGGCTGCGGGACATGCCGGTCACGGCCCGCGACGAGATCGGCGACCTCGCCGAGGCCTTCAACCGGGTGCAGACCACCGCCGCCGCCCTGCTGGAACGCCAGGTGCTCAGCCGCCGCAACACCGCCGAGATGTTCGGCAACGTCGGCCGCCGCGTCAGCAACCTGACCACGCGCCAGCTCGCACTCATCGACTCCGTGGAGCGCGGCGAGACCGACCCGGCGCTGCTGGAGCGCCTCTACTCCATCGACCACATCGCCGTACGCCTGCGCCGCAACGCCGACAGCCTGATGCTGCTCGCGGGCATCCGGGAGACGGGGCTGGACGACGGGCCCATGGCGCTGTCCAACATCGTGCGGGCCGCGCTCGGGCAGATCGAGGGCTACCAGCGGGTGCGGCTGTACTCCGCCTCGGACGCGTTGGTCGAGCCGGACATCATCGGCGACCTCACCCTGATGGCGGCCGAACTCCTGGAGAACGCGGTGTCGTTCTCGCCCGAGGGCAGCCCCGTCGAGGTGACCGTCCGCTCCGGCGCCGACGGCGCGCATGTCGTCGTCACCGATCACGGCCTCGGCATGAGCGCCGAGCGGATCGCCGAGGAGAACGCCCGCCTGATCCGCCGCGAACGCCTGGACCTGGTACCGACGAAGGTGCTGGGCCTGTTCGTGGTCGGCGCGCTGGCCCGCCGCTGGGAGATCGGAGTCGAACTGACCCGCACGCCGGGCGGCGGTGTGACGGCCGAGGTGACCCTGCCGGCCGCTCTGCTGCTGACGCCGAGCCCGGTGGCGGAACCGGTCGCCGTGGCAACGGCGGACGCGGACGCTCCCTCGGGTCCCGTGCCGTCCGGCTCGACCGGGGAGAAGACCGACTCCGACGCCGGTTCCCTGCCCCGCCGGCCGGCGAACCGCGGGGCCGCCACCCCCGAGGAGCAGGCGAACCGCGGGGCCGCCACCCCCGAGGAGCAGCCGCAGCCCGTGCCCTCCGGCAGCGCCCGCCCCCTGCGCCGCCGGGTCCGCGGCGCCACGCTCCGTACCACCGCCGCTGTGGCCCAGGCCGTGCCGCAGGCGGCCCGCCCCCGGGACGCGGAGGCCGAGCGCAGCGCACTGGAGGAGTTCGAGGCGGCGGTGGAACGCGCCCGCCAGGACTGCGAGACCGGCAGCCACGCGCTGCCCCACCCCGAGAACGACCCCGCCCTTTCCCCCACGCCGACCCCGCCGCACGACCAGAGCCACCTTCCGGAAGGAGCCGAGCAGTGAGCACGTCGACAGGTGACACCCCGACGGGCGGCACCACGCCGACCGACCTGCAGGCAGCCGCAGCCGACTTCACCTGGCTGCTGAAGCGATTCGCCACCGAGACCGCGGGCGTCGTCGACGCGATCGCCGTCTCCTCCGACGGCCTGCTGATCGCCGTGTCCGAACTGCGTGAGCGCGCCCACTCGGAGCGGCTCGCCGCGATCGTCTCGGGCATCACGAGCCTGGCCGCCGGCGCCTCCGGCAACTACGGTCTGGGCGGCCTGAACAAGGTCATCATCGACCTGGAGGGCGGTCATGTCATCGTCTCCGCGATCGGCAGCGGCGCCGTCCTCGGCGTGGTCGCCGACAAGGACGCCAAGCTCGGCAACATCGCGTACGAGATGACGGTGTTCGCCAACCGCGCCGGTGCCGCCCTCAGCCCGCAGCTCGTCATGGAGCTGAAGAACAGCGTCGGCGCCGCCGGCTGAGGCGCCCGCCCGGAGAGGAAGAGCTGACTGCCATGGCGGACGGCACACCGGACCCGGCCCCGGTCGGACCCGCCCCCGCCGTACGGCCGTTCCTGGTCACCGCCGGCCGGGTGGCGGACGCCGCACCCGGCCGGTCCCTGCCCGTGGAGACCCAGGTGGTGGCCACCACCGCCGGTCTCGACGCGCTCGGCCGGCTCTCCTTCGAGCAGTACGACATCGTCGCCGCCTGCCGGCTGCCGCAGTCCGTCGCGGAACTCGCGGCCCGGCTGCGGCTGCACCTCAACGTGGTCCGTGTGCTGGCCGAAGACCTGTGCGAGGCGGGGCAGCTGGCGGTCCACCTGCCCGATACCGAAGCCACCCACGACGCCTCCGTCCTGCGCAGGGTCATCGACGGCCTGCGGGCCATTCCCGACTCCCGAGGGGTACCGAGTGACACCGACTGAACCGCTGGCCGGGGGCGCGGCCGCACCCTCCGCCGTGCGGCCGCCGCTGCCGGTCAAGATGGTGATCGCGGGTGGCTTCGGCGTGGGCAAGACCACCGCCGTCGGCTCGATCTCGGAGATCGAGCCGCTGACCACCGAGGCCTCGATCACCGAGGTCGCGGCGGGCGTGGACGACCTCACGCACACCCCGTGCAAGACCACCACCACGGTGGCGATGGACTTCGGGTGCATCACCATCGACCCGACGCTGAAGCTGTACCTGTTCGGCACGCCCGGGCAGGAGCGGTTCGGGTTCATGTGGGACGACATCGTGGAGGGCGCGGTCGGCGGCCTGGTCATCGTCGACACCCGCCGCCTGGACGACTGCTACGCGGCCGTCGACTACTTCGAGCACAAGGGCATCCCGTTCGCGGTGGCGGTCAACGCCTTCGACGGCCAGGTGGAGCACTCGCTGGAGGAGGTCCGCTGGGCCCTCGACGTCTCCGAGGGCGTCCCGGTCGTGGTGTTCGACGCCCGGGAGCGCGGCTCGGTGCGGGACGCGCTGCTCGTCGTCCTCGAACTGGCGCTGGCCCGCACCGAGGGCTGAGCGCTCAGGTACTGCGACGCACGCCCGGCGAGACCGCGATCCGGGACACGGCCCAGAACACCGCGAGGGTCGCGAGCGCCAGCCCGGCGACCAGGGTGGCGCCGCCGACGACCTTCTCGTAGTTCTTCTGGTAGAGGCCGTCGATGATGTAGCGGCCGAGGCCGCCGAAGCTCACGTAGGCGGCGATGGTGGCGGTGGAGACGATCTGGATGGCCGCCGTGCGCAGCCCGCTGAGCACCAGCGGGAGCGCGACCGGGAGTTCCACCTGCACCAGCACCCGCGGCTCGGACATCCCCATGCCCCGTGCGGCGTCCACCGGGGACGGGTCCAGGGAGCGGATCGCCTCGTAGGAGGTGACCAGGATCGGTGGTACGGCGAGCGCGACCAGCGGGATCATCACCGGCAATTGCCCGAATCCGAGCCAGGTGAACATCAGCACCAGCAGGCCGAAGCTGGGCAGCGCGCGGGCAGCGGTGGCGATGAGCGCAAGGGCGTTGCCGCCGCGGCCGTAGTGACCGGTGACCAGGCCGACGGGCAGTCCGATCGCGGCGGCGACGGCGAGGGCCTCCAGGGAGTAGCGGATGTGCTCGGTGACGCGGGTGGGGATGCCGTCCTGGCCGTGCCAGTGCGCGCCGTCGCTGAAGAAGGCCTGGACGAAGTGGAGTACGTTCACCGGGCGGCGCCCTTCCGTGGCATCCAGGGGGTCAGCAGGACACGGACGAGGACCAGCAGGGCATCGACGAGGATCGCCAGGACCGCGGTGGTCACCACGGAGTTCACGGCGAGTTCGGGCCGGTGGTAGATCTGCGCGTCGTTGAGCAGGTTGCCGAGCGCGCCCTGGTTGCCGATGAGCATGCCGACGCTGACCAGGGAGATGCTCGACACGGTCGCCACCCGCAGGCCCGCGAAGATCGCCGGCACCGCGATGGGCAACTGCACCTGGAGATAGCGCCGTACGGGTCCGAGGCCCATGGCCGTGGCGGCGGCGAGGGTCTCCGGCGGCACCGAGCGGACGCCGTCCACGATCGCGGGGACCAGCACCACCAGGCTGTACACCGCGAGCGGGATCATCACCGTCGTCTCGGTCATGCCGGTGTAGTCGATGAGCACGACGAAGAAGGCCAGGGACGGGATGGCGTACAGCACGGTGGTCACACCGAACACCGGCAGATACAGCCAGCGGAACCGTACGCACAGCTGGGCCACCGGAAGGGAGACGAGCAGCCCGGCCAGGACCGGGATCAGCGCCTCCCTCAAGTGCAGGCCGATCAGCCCGAAGTAGCCGTGCTGGAGGTCGCTCGGGATGTCGAAGAAGCCGCTCATCGGGCGGCCTTCGCATCCTGGCGGGCGCCCTCGGCGTGGGCGGTGCGGATCGCCTCGCCGATCACCTGCTGGGAGACGACACCGACGGCGCGACCCTCCTCGTCCACGGCCACGGCCCAGCCGGTGGGCGACAGGACGGCACCGTCGAGCGCGGTGCGCAGCGAGTCCCTGCCGGGCTCGAACGGCCGCCCGTACGGCAGCAGTCGGCCCGGGTCGATCTCCCCGGCGGTGAGGTCGTCCGGCGCACCCCAGCCGAGCGGCCTGCCGTCGGTGTCCGTCACCAGCAGGTACGGGGCCTCGCTCCGGGCGGCGAGCTTCTCCGCGCCCGCGTCGATCGCGACCACGGGTTCGGTCTGCAGTTCCAGTCCGCCCGAGGAGAAGAAGGACAGCCGCCTGATGCCCCGGTCTGCGCCGAGGAAGTCCTCCACGAAGGGGTCGGCGGGCGCACTGAGCAGTTCGGCCGGCGGGGCGAACTGGGCGAGCCTGCCGCCGGTGCGCAGCACGGCGACCGTCGTGCCCAGCTTGATGGCCTCGTCGATGTCGTGGGTGACGAAGACGATGGTCTTGCCCAGCTCGTCCTGGATGCGCAGGAGTTCGTCCTGCAGGCCCTTGCGCACGACCGGGTCGACGGCGGAGAAGGGCTCGTCCATCAGGAGCACCGGCGGGTCCGCGGCGAGCGCGCGGGCCACGCCGACGCGCTGCTGCTGGCCGCCGGAGAGCTGGTAGGGGTACCGCTTGGCGAGCGAGGTGTCGAGCCCGACCCGCTCCATCAGTTCCGCCGCCCGCGCCCGTGCCTTCTGCTTGCTCCAGCCGAGCAGCCGGGGCACCGTGGCGATGTTGTCGAGGATGGTGCGGTGCTGGAAGAGACCGGCGTTCTGGATGACGTATCCCATCGACCGGCGCAGGGTGTTGACCGGCTGCTGCCGGATGTCCTGGCCGTCGAGGAGGATGCTGCCCTCGCTGGGCTCCACCATCCGGTTGATCATCCGCAGGGTCGTCGTCTTGCCGCAGCCGGAGGGACCGACGAGGACGGTGATCGCGCGGTCCGGTATCTCCAACGACAGCCCGTCCACGGCCACCGTGCCGTCCGCGTACCGCTTGGTGACTGACTCTATCCGTATCAAAACGCCGCGTATCCTTCGGTTTTGGCGGGGCCTGGACCGTTGCCCGGAGAGTCTAGACGCCGAGTGTTTCGGTACTTTGGCGGGACAGTGACCGGCGGCCCGGTGACACCCGGCCGCGCCCGACCTGCGAGGTGTCCGACTCCCCTCCGCGCGCCGCGGCGTCAGGCGGCCACCGGCACCCCCGCCGTCCGCATCACCCGGCGCCCGGCGTCGACACGGGCACGGTCAAGCCGTCGGCGTGCGCGGGGTCACCCCGTCACCTCGACGCCGTCCAGCATCTCCGCGGCCGCCTGCCGCGGGTGCGGCCGTGCCGCGAGGACCGCCACGTCGTCCTCCGCGTGACGCGCGTCCAAGGAGGTCAGGATGGTGTCCAGAACCTCGCCCACGCCGTGGCCGGCGTGGAAGCGCAGGGCGGACAGGCGGGCCATGGAACGGTCGATGTCCTCACCGCGGCGCTCCACGAGCCCGTCGGTGAAGAGCACCAGGGTCTCGTCGGGGGCCAGCTTGTGGGTGGCCGACTCGTATCCGCCGAAGCCGGTGCCGAGCGGCGGCCCGACGGGCACGGGCAACGGCGTGGCCAGGCCCTCCCCGCTGATGAGCACGGGCGGCAGATGTCCGGCGCTGGCCAGCGTGACCTGCCCCCGGCCGGGGTCGATCCGCGCGAGCAGACAGGTGGCGGGCCTGCGGTCGGCCTCGCCGGAGGAGATGTCGTCCATCTGCCGCAGCACCCGGTGCGGAGGCAGGTCGGAGGAGGCGATGTAGCGCAGCGAGGAACGGTAGGCGCTCATGTCGACGGCGGCCTCCAGGCCGTGCCCCATCACATCGCCGACGACCAGCAGGGTGCGGCCGAAATGGAGCCGTACGGTCTCGCACCAGTCGCCGCCGACCAGTACCCGGCTGCTGCCGGCCGGCAGGTACCGGATGGCGACGTCCAGGTTCGGGTGCGGGCGGCCGGGCTCCGCGAGCAGCGCGCGCTGCAGGTCACCGGCCGTCCGGCTGACCTGGTCGTAGGCGCGGGCGTGCCGGATGTGGGAGGCGGCGCGTTCGGCGAGGAGAGTGAGCTGCTCGGCCTCCGAGCGGGTGTACGGCGCTCCGTACCGCGCCGAGACCAGGACACCGTACTGGTCGCTGCCGCTGGTCAGGGGCACGCAGAGCGCGGGCAGGCCACGGATGCCGGGCGGCTGCACGATCCAGGGGTCCGGCTGCCGGTCGGCCGCCGGAGTGCCCACGTCCCGGGCCACGGCCATGGCCCACCGGGTGTCGGGCAGCAGGTCTGCCTCCCCGGCGGTCATCCGGTACCCGGAGACGGACTTCCCGATCCGTCGCATGATCGCGGCCCCGCCGCCGGTCAGCCGTACGGCCGCCCGGGTCAGCTCGGCGCAGGTCGTCTCCTCGTCGAGGGTGGTGCCGATCCCGGCTGCGGCGGCCCGCAGCGCCTGCAGTCGCCTCGCGTCGCTCTCCGGCTCGCCGGCCCCGTGGTCCCGACGGTGGCCGTAGGGAGGCGTGGGCCTGCGACGGGCCTGGATCCAGCGCGCGACACCCATCACCCTCACAGAATCTCAAACCGGAGCGGGCCGGGCACCGGTCTCGGGCGTCCCGGCCGCCCCTTGGGCCCCGCCGGTTTCAGGCCTCGTCCGGCTCCAGCCGCAGCGAGATGCTGTTGATGCAGTACCGCTGGTCGGTGGGGGTCGGGTAGCCCTCGCCCGCGAAGACATGGCCGAGGTGGGAGCCGCACCGGGCACAGCGGACCTCGGTGCGGACCATGCCGTGCGAGCGGTCCTCGACCAGCTCCACCGCGTCGGTGTCCTTCGGGTCGTAGAAGGAAGGCCAGCCGCAGTGCGACGCGAACTTGGTCGTGGAGGTGAACAGCTCGGCCCCGCAGGCCCGGCAGGAGTAGACGCCCTTGGTCTTGCTGTCCGTGTACTCACCGGTGAAGGCCGGCTCGGTGGCGGCCTGGCGCAGCACGGCGTACTCGGCCGGGGTCAGCTCCGCGCGCCACTGCTCGTCCGGCTTCTCTACGTCGTACGACATGAGCCTCAGCCCCTCTACTGCTGCGACAGACGGTCCAGGATCTGCGGGCCCAGGTCGGTCACGTCGCCCGCGCCCATGGTGAGAACGAGATCACCGGGCTTCGCCATTCCCGCGATCACCGCCGGGATCTCCGTCTTGTCGTGGACGGCGGTGACGTCGGCGCCCGCCGCACGCGCGGCCTCGATGATCAGCTCGCTGGTCACCCCGGGGATCGGGTCCTCGCGGGCCGGGTAGATGTCGAGCACGACGGAGGCGTCGGCGAGGGTCAGCGACTGGCCCATCTCCTTGCCCAGCTCCTGGGTGCGGGAGAAGAGGTGCGGCTGGAAGACGACCAGGATCCGGGAGTCACCGGCGGCGGCGCGCATGGCGTCCAGGTCGGCGGTCATCTCGGTGGGGTGGTGGGCGTAGGAGTCGATCACCTGCACCCCGGCCGCCTCGCCCTTGAGCTGCAGACGCCGCTTGACGCCGGTGTAGGCGGCCAGCGCGGGCGCCAGCTCGGCGGCGGGGACGCCGAGGGCGGCACCGGCGGCCAGCGCGGCGACGGCGTTGAGCGCGTAGTGACGGCCGGGCACGGAGACCGTGAAGGTCAGCTCCTGCCCGTCCAGCACCGCGGTGACCCGGCTCTTCAGCCCCTGCGGTACGACGGCCAGGACCCGCACGTCGGCGTCCTCGGCCTCGCCGTACGTCACGGTCCGCACCGACCCGGCCAGCCGCCGGGTCAGCTCCCGTGCTCCCTCGTGGTCGGCGGAGATCACCAGTGTGCCGCCGGGCACGATCTTCCCGGCGAAGGTCTCGAAGGACTCGTAGATCTCGTCCATCGAGGCGTAGTTGGCGTGGTGGTCCAGCTCGACGTTGAGGACGATGGCGACCTCGGGCGCGTACTTGTGGAAGCTGCGGTCCGACTCGTCGGCCTCGGCCACGAAGATGTCGCCGTCGCCGTGCAGCGCGTTCGAGCCGGGCTCGTCCAGGTCGCCGCCGATGGCGTACGACGGCTCACGTCCCAGCGCGGAGAGCGAGACGGCCAGCATGGAGGTGGTGGTGGTCTTGCCGTGGGTACCGGCCACGGCGATCGGCCGCAGGCCCTCCATCAGCGCGGCGAGCGCGTCGGACCGGTGCACCACCGGAATGCCCAGCTCGGCGGCGCGGGCCAGCTCCGGGTTGTCCTTGCGGATCGCCGACGAGACGACGACACAGCTCGCGTCGTCGGCGAGGTGCGCGGCGGCATGCCCGATGTGCACCGTCGCGCCCAGCGCCCGCAGCGCCTCGGCGGTCGCCGACTCCTTGGCATCACTGCCGGCCACCTCGGCCCCACGCTGCGCAAGAATCTTGGCGATCCCCGACATCCCGGCGCCGCCGATGCCGATGAAGTGCGGTCGGTCCATGGCGGTGGGAAGTCCGGGTGCCATGCGTCTCTCCATAAGATCCGTACGAGCTAGAGCAGCCCTAGCCTATGCGGTGGAACACGGGTCACCCTGCAATGGGCTCCACCGGTCCGGCCAGGGGGCGCGGGGAACTGCGCGAGCGGCCACGGCACACCTGCACCCGCCATCGCACCGCACCCCGAACGGCGCTCACCGGTGAACCCGGCGGAGCGCTTACGCCTTGCTGTGCGAGAACAGCTTCAGCACCGGCACGCCCACCTTGTGCCGAGCTCGGGAAGCCCAGTCCCGGTGGAAGAACTCCTCCACGTAGTGAGGATCGGTCAGCACGATCACCTCATCGGCACCGACCTCGGCGACCAGGGACTTCAGCGCATCCAGCGGATGATCCTCGACCAGCCGCCCCTCGGCCTCGCTGCCGGCGGCCCGCAGGGCCGTCAGGGACACATCGAGCGCCTGCTGTCCCACGCTCCTGGCCTCATCACCCTCGGGCGTCGCACCCTCACGAACCGCCTCGTCCAGTTCCCCGAGCGCGATGTCGTCGATGGCCCGCAGCAGGCGGTCCGCCTGGTCGCCGCGCGGCTGGAGCAGCACATGGAAGGAGACCGGTTCGTCCCCGTGCAAGGTGGTGACGAACTCCACGTCGGCGGACGTCAGGGCCTTCTCGATCATCAGAACGCTTGTGAACACCAGGCGCCTCTCTCCTCCGTGGGCCCGGCAGGGCCCTGCGGAAACCATCCTGCCCCGTGATCGCACGGGTAGTGCCGGACTTAGTGTGCCCGCCGGAAGCTAAACGGAATGGTAGATTCCGATGATTTCATGACCGACGGTAGCGACTGAACAGATATCCGTCCTCCTCCAGCAGGGACACCAGCTCGAAACGGCGCGGAACGGCGACGGACGGGCCGCCGGCGATGCGCTGTGCGTCCCCCGCGGTCAGCATCGGCGAGAGGGTCAGGCACAGCTCGTCCAGCACGCCCGCCGCCACCAGCTGGCCGAGCAGCCTGGGCCCGCCCTCGGTGAGCTGCCGGGTGTGACCGAGACCGGCCAGCGCACGCACCGCGCGCGCGGGGTCGACCCCCATGCCGTCCCCGGCGACGACCACCCGGGCACCGGCCTTCTCGGCGGCGGCGACCCGGTCCGGAGCCGCGGCGGCGCCGGTCAGGATCACCGTGGGCACCAGGGGCGAGGTGAACAGGGGGAGGGAGAAGTCCAGCTCCAGGCCGGCGGTGACGACCGCGACCGCCGGGGCCGGCCCCTGTCCGGCGGCCTCGCGGGCCTGCGCGAACTCCGCACGCGCGCGTGCGGGGCGGTATCCCTCCTGCCG
>NZ_JBFAET010000233.1:0-12502 GCF_040642095.1 Streptomyces sp. NPDC020362 | reverse complement strand
GCGCCGCGGACCTGCCGCGCCCTTCCTGAGCCCCGACGGGGCGTGCGGGCACGGCGAGGGCCGCCTCGGTCACGCCGCACGCGGTCTCGCCGCGCGGCTCAGCCGATGTGGTAGCCGTCCCCGTACACCTTCCAGTCCAGCGGCGTGTTCAGGTCCAGGTTGCCCTTGCGCAGGAAGACCCGCTGTTCGGTGTCGACCCTGGTGGTGTCGCTGTGCGCCTCCTCCTGCTTCATGGCCCACACCCGGGCGTCGAGGAAGGCGTTGAGGTACGTCGTCTCGTTGCCGCCCTGGGCCGGCGGCTTGGCGCTGCGCAGGGCCCTCTTGCGGATGTTGCGGAAGCTGGTGGGGTCGTCGCCGTCGCCGTGCATGACGATGGCGTCGTAGTAGGTGAACTGGCCCAGCGCACGCAGCCCGTCCGTCTTTCCCCGGGCGACGGCGGGGTTGAAGTAGACGCGGTCGCGTTCGTCGTTCTGTGCCTGCTGGAAGGCGGTGTCCTGGGCGGCCCTGCGCCAGTCCTTGGGGTAGTCGGGGTCCAGGCCGCTGTGCGAGTCGCTGCCGTTGACCCGGCGCAGTGCCGGCAGGTACTCGGCCAGGACGTTGCCGGGCTTGCGGTCGGTGTAGAGCTGGACCAGGTCGAGCATGTCGCCGGTGCCGGAGCAGAAGCCGATGATGCCGGCGGTGTAGCCGCGGCCGTCACCGATGTCCTCGATGTACTTGTACTGGGCCTTCCAGTCGAGCGAGGAGTTCTCCGCGCTGGAGACCAGCTGCATGGCGATCTCCTTCTTCGCCGGGTCGTCGAGGCCCGGCCCGGCCGCCCGTGCCGCCGGTGCCGCCGCGACGCGCTGGGCGCCGAGCACCGCGCCGGAGGCGACGGCGCCGAGGACGGCGACGAGGGTCCGCCGGCAAAGGCGGGGGGAGGATGCCGAAGCGCGCTCTATGTGCTCCACAAGGACTCCAAGGAGGGGTGGGGGGTGGGGAGTTGGTCCGTACCGGAACTGGTAGGAAAGTTTCCTATCAAAGGTGCGGGAGCCCGGTAACCCGTCCCGCCGCAAGTTCGTAGGATCGAACAATGCCGTCCGGCCGCACGATTCAGAAGCCAGGCCGCTCAATCCCATGAGGGCCATCGGTTGGACTTACGAATCATGGAGGCGCAGGGTGGACAAGCCCTTCGCGCACGACGGGCACCCCTACGGCACCACCCGGAGACGACCCGATGAACCACGTCGCGGACCCCGCTCGCTACGACGGCACCATGCGCTACCGGCGCACCGGCCGCTCGGGGCTGGACCTCCCCCTCCTGTCCCTGGGCTACTGGCACAACTTCGGCGACGACCGCCCCTTCGAGACCCAGCGCGAGATCGCGCTGCGCGCCTTCGACCTCGGGATCACCCATCACGACCTGGCCAACAACTACGGCCCGCCGTACGGTGCGGCCGAGATCAACTTCGGCCGGCTGATGAAGCAGGACCTCGCCCCCTACCGGGACGAGCTGGTGATCTCCACCAAGGCCGGCTGGGACATGTGGCCCGGCCCGTACGGGCAGGGCGGCGGCTCGCGCAAGTACCTGCTGGCCTCACTGGACCAGTCGCTCAGCCGCATGGGCCTGGACCACGTGGACATCTTCTACTCCCACCGGCTGGACGCGAGCACCCCGCTGGAGGAGACGATGGGCGCGCTCGACACCGCGGTGCGCCAGGGCAAGGCCCTGTACGTCGGCATCTCCTCCTACGACGCCGAGCGCACCCGGCAGGCGGCCGCCATCCTCCGCGACCTCGGCACCCCGCTGCTCATCCACCAGCCGTCCTACAGCATGCTCAACCGCTGGATCGAGACCGACGGCCTGCTGGAGGCGGCCGAGGAGGAGGGCTTCGGCGTCATCGGGTTCACCGCGCTCGCCCAGGGGCTGCTGACCGGCCGCTACCTCGACGGCGTTCCCGCGGACTCGCGGGCCGCGCAGGGCACCTCGCTCGATGCGGCATGGCTGACCGAGGACATGCGTCACCGGCTGCGCGCCCTGAACGACATCGCCGCCCGGCGCGGGCAGACCCTGGCCCAGCTGGCCCTGGCCTGGGCCCTGCGCGACGAGCGGGTCACCTCGCTGGTCATCGGCGCCTCCCGCACCGAGCAGCTGGAGCAGAACGTGGCCGCACTGGAGAACCTCGACTTCAGCGACGAGGAACTGGCCGAGATCGACAAGTACGCCACCGACGGCGGCGTGGACCTGTGGCGCGACGCCCGCCTGGGCAATCTGGGCTGAGAGGCGGCATGAAGTGACATTCGTCACAGACATAAGCGAAAAGTAGGACATAATGAAAGCCATCCGGACCGCGACGCCGCACCTTCAAGGAGCCGCACCCCGCATGGCTTACGGAGCCCACCACCCCCCGGCCCTCCCCCACCCCGACCTGCGCCTGGCCCGCAACTGCGAGCACTGCCTCGGGTGGGGGACCATCGTCACCCGCGACGGGGATCACGAACTGTGCTGCACCTGCCAGCCCGACACGGGCGACGGTGAGAGCGAACTCGGCTTCGCCTCCTGACCCGAACCCCCTGCCCAACCGGAGCCCTTCGCGCGGCCGTCCGCCGCCGGGCCAGGCTTCAGGCGATGGTTTCACCAGGAAACCTTCAAATCGGGCGGGGCACACAGGGGTCCACGCGCACGAGCAGGGCCGCCATTGCCGGGCATCGGAATCCGGTACGACCTCACGCCCCGGGAGCGGCTCGGTCCGTCGGTGGTGGTCCACCATGACGGGACAAGAACGTTCAGCGCCTACCGGGGGCGACGATCCCGACGCCTGCGCGCTCACGTCCGGCTGACCGGCGGGGAGGCACAGGCACTGGTCGAGGCTCTGAAGCCGGCGCATCACAGCCCGGCCCTGCTCTCCACCACCGAACTCGGTCAGGTGGCCGAGCGGGTCGAGCGGTCCTCGGCCTCCCACCGGAACGGACGGCTGCTCGGCTGCACCCGGATGCGCACGGAGACCGGCGTGCCGATCGCGGCCGTGCTGCGCCGCGCCACGGCCATCCCCACCCCGGGCCCCGGCTTCCGGCTGGCCGGCGATCTGGTCCCCCAGTCTGCGCCCTGGACGGTGACGAGCCGGGGACGCCGTACACGTACCTCTCGGACCACTACCCCTGCGGGCCTCTCGGACCACTACCCCCTGCGGGCGTACGCCGGATGGGAGCCCTTCGGGGTGTCGTCGCCGGCGGGCTCGTGGCTTCCGCGCAGGGCGGAGGCGAGGGCCGAGACCAGGGCCATGCCGGCGGCGACACAGAAGACGATGGTCAGGCCGTGGTGGAAAGGGCCTGAGACCAGCCGGGGGAAGAACGTGTGCCCGGTCAGGGTGGCGCGCTGGGCTGCCGTCAGGTGGTCGAGACCGCCGCTGGAACCCAGCAGGTGACCGATGGGGTTGTTGCCGAGGAAGGTCGCGAAGAGGGTGCTGACCGGGGGCAGCGAGGCCACCTCGTGGGCGGTGCCGGCAGGCACGCCGTGTGCCTGGAGTCCGCCGCTGAGCGTCGACGGCAGCGAGGAGGCCAGTCCGGAGACCATCAGCGAGAAGAACACGCCGATGGAAAGGGCCGTGCCCGAGTTCTGGAAGGTGGAGCGCATTCCGGAGGCCACACCGCGGTAGCGCGCCGGGACGCTGCCCATGAGGGACGAGGTGTTGGGTGCGGAGAACATGCCCTGGCCCAGGCCGTTGAGGAAGAGCAGCGCGGCGAACAGGCCGTAGTCGAAGTCCACCGGCAGGGCCAGCAGGCCGAGGAAGGAACCGGCGACCACGAGCAGGCCGGCCGTGGAGAACAGCCGGGCGCCGAAGCGGTCCGAGAGGTAGCCGGAGACAGGACCGGCGATGAGGAAGCCGACGGTCAGCGGCAGCATGAAGATGCCGGCCCACAGCGGGGTGTCCTCGAAGTCGTAGCCGTGCAGCGGCAGCCAGATGCCCTGCAGCCAGATGATGAGCATGAACTGGAGCCCGCCGCGGGCGATCGCGGTCAGCAGGGCCGCCAGGTTGCCCGCGGCGAACGCGCGCACCCGGAACAGGGACAGCCGGAACATGGGCTCGGCGACCCGCGCCTCGACGAGGCAGAACACCAGCAGCAGGAGGACGCCGCCGATCAGTCCCGTGAGCACCCAGGGGTTGGTCCATCCGGTGGGGTGGCCGCCGTAGGGCTGGATGCCGTAGGTGATGCCGGCGAGCAGGATTCCGGCGCCGGTGGCGAAGGTGATGTTGCCGAGCCAGTCGATGCGGCCGCGTTCGCCGCCCGCGGTCTCGCGCAGGCTCAGGTACGACCAGACGGTGCCGGTCACGCTGACCGGGACACTCACCCAGAACACCGCCCGCCAGTCGGCCGCGGCCAGCAGGCCGCCCGCGAGCAGGCCGAGGAACTGCCCCGCCAGTGCGGTGATCTGGTTGATGCCGAGGGCCATGCCGCGCTGGCGGGCCGGGAAGGCGTCGGTGAGGATGGCGGCCGAGTTGGCGGTGAGCATGGAGCCGCCGAAGGCCTGCACGATGCGCCACAGGATCAGCCACAGCGCGCCCGATCCGGCCCGGAACGGGTCGAGCGACAGGGCTACGGAGGCACCGGCGAAGACCAGGAAGCCGAGGTTGTAGATGCGGACCCGGCCGAACATGTCGCCGAGGCGGCCGAGGACGACGACCAGCACGGCCGAGACCAGCAGATAGCCGAGGATCATCCACAGCAGATAGCCGATGTTGCCGGCCGCGAGGGGGTCGAGGCCGATCCCGCGGAAGATCGCCGGCAGCGAGATGATCACGATGGAGGCGTCCATCGTGGCGATCAGCACACCGAGCGTGGTGTTGGAGAGGGCGACCCATTTGTAGCCGGGGCCCGGGAGCGTGTCGTGGTGACGGGCCGATCGCGCGAGCAGACGGGCGCGCAGGCCCTCGGCCGGGTGCCCGTCCCGCCCCCCGGGCACGTGGCCGGTCACAGCCGTTGCGCCAATCGGTCGAGCAGGGGCACGACGGCCTCCAGTGCCGCGCGTTCCTGCGGGGTGAACCGGTCCAGGGCGTGGGCGAGCCGGTCGACGGACTCGGAGCGGCGCTCCTCCAGCATGGTCCGGCCCGCGTCGGTGATCGAGATGATGGCCCGGCGTCCGTCGGCCGCGTCGGGGGTGCGGGTGACCAGCCCGCGCTGTTCGAGCCCGGCGACCGTGGTGGCCATTGCCTGCGGCCTGACCCGCTCCAGTTCGGCGAGTGAGCCGGGCGAGTCAGGTCCGCCTCCCGCCAGCCGGGACAGCACGGACACACCGGAGAGGGACACGTCCCCCACGGCGTGCGCCTGGCGCAGCCGGCGCACGATCCGGCCCATGGCCAGCCGCAGCGCGCCAGCGAGCACCGCCGTCTCCGGTGGCCGGGCCGAGGGACGGTTGCCGCCTTCGGGTATGTCTTCTGCGTCCATGATTAGTAATCGTAGGTTTATCAGTCTGAACTGTTCAACCAAGTGTAAGTAATCGGGTGGCCCGCGGCGAACGCGCGGTGCGGGGGCACCCGTGCCACGCTCGGATGAGCTGTGCCGCGGTGCCGCAGGAGCGGTCCGAGCCGGGAGCGAGTGCCGCCGTGCCGGCCGAGGGGCGGAGCCGGGAGCGAGTGCCGCCGTGCCGGCCGAGGGGCGGAGCCGGGAGCGAGTGCCGCCGTGCCGGCCGAGGGGCGGAGCAGGGAGCGAGTGCCGCCGTGCCGGCCGAGGGGCGGAGCAGGGAGCGAGTGCCGCGGTGCGTGCCGCCGGGGTGCCGTGCGGAACCGCGCGTGCCGCCCCGGTGTGCCGGTCCGCCCCGGCCGGTACCACCCGTTGTTTCCGTGCCGCCCTGTCCCTCCGGACGTGCCCGTGCCCGCGCTCTCACGGGCGTCGCCCATCGTTGTTTTCCCAGCCCCCGGCCTGCCGTCCGACACGCCGTGACGACGGGCCGACGCGACGCCCGCGCCGGTGCGGTCACCCCTTGTTCACCGGTCCCGTGGGCTCAGGGGGCGCCGCTCTGCCGTGGCCAGTCGTCGGTGTCGGTGCGCGGCCGGTCGTCGGTGTCGGTACCCCGGCGGTCGTCGCCGTGGGAACCCGGGCGGTCGCTGTGGGAACCCGGGCGGTCGTCACTGTCGGTCCGCTGCCGGGGTGGCGGGGCCTCGCCCGCGGTCAGGTGTTCCAGCACCTCGACCAGCTCCTGACAGGCCTGCTCCACGGAGCGTCTGGTGTTGCGCTGCTCGGTGATCACGGCCGACAGCAGCAGGGCGGTCAGAGCCATCGCGCCGTTGAAGGCCTGGAGTTTCGCCATGACCTCGATCCGGTTCAGCCCCGCGAAGGCGCCGACGTGGTCCGTCGCGGCGACGGTGGCCAGTACGGACGTCAGCAGCGCGCACAGCATGCCGCCCGCGAGCTGGAAGCGCAGGGCGGCCCAGATGATGAGCGGGTAGACGAGGAAGAGCAGGCTGAGGGAGCTGTAGGTGGACAGGGGTACGAGGCAGCAGGCCACGACGGCCAGCACCGTGGCCTCCTTCCAGCGTGTCAGGGGCGGCGGCCAGCGGCTCTTGTAGAACAGCAGCAGGAGCGGGGTGACGATCAGGACGCCCATGGCGTCACCCACCCACCAGGCCAGCCAGACGGTCCAGAAACTGGGGGCGGGCAGCTTGTGGGTGAGGACGAGGAGGCCGACGCCGATGGTCGAGCTGACCAGCATGGCGGTCAGTGCGCCGAGGAACACCAGGGCGAGTCCGTCGCGCAATCGGGCGAGATCGGTACGGAAACCGGTCCGGCGCAGCAGCAGCGCCGCGCACAGGGGTGCGGCGGTGTTGCCGAACACGAAGCCGAGCATGTCGGGGCTGGCGCTGGTGAGGGACAGCACGGCGAAGAACGCCCCGAGCGCGACGCCCGGCCAGCAGGCCAGCCCGAAGACCAGCAGGGCGGCCACGGCGACGCCGGTCGGCGGCCAGATGGGGGTGAACACGGAGCCCTCGACGACGAGCCGGCGCAGCAGTCCGAGCCGCGCCGCACCGTAGTAGAGGGCGGCGACGGCCAGCACCCGGACGGCGTAGCCGCCCTGCCGGTGCAGATCCAGGTGAGCCACCACAGCAGCCATCTCACACCGATGCCCCGCCGCATGCGAGGCGAGAGTGGCCCGTCCGGCTCTATGGCTGAACCGAGGGTCCGTCGAGGCCCACGACGAGGACGGCCGCGTCGTCCTCGTGCCCCACGCTCTCGGCCCCCTTGATCACGGCCGCGGCCAGCGCGTGCGCCTCCAGGCCGGCGACGGCGGCGATCCCCGCGAGCCGCACCACCTGGTCGAGACCCTCCTCGATGCTCAGCGACGGGCCTTCGACCACGCCGTCGGTGAGCAGCACGAACACCCCGCCCGTGGTGAGCCGGTGCCGGGTCACCGGGTACTCCATCCCGTTCTCGATGCCGAGCGGCGGCCCTCCCTCGTCGTCCACCACGCCGGACTTTCCGTCGGCCGTGGCCCAGATGAAGGGGATGTGTCCGGCCCGGGCGCTCTCCAGCACGCCGGTGGCAAGGTCGAGCCGCATGAAGGTGCAGGTGGCGAAAAGATCGCTGCCGAGGGAGAGGAGCAGTTCGTTGGTCCGGGCCAGCAGCTCGCCCGGCTCGCTGGTGACGGAGGCGAGGGCCCGCAGCCCGGCCCGGACCTGGCCCATGAAGGCGGCCGCCTCGATGTTGTGGCCCTGGACGTCTCCGATGCACAGCCCGATGCGGCCGTCGGGCAGGGTGAAGGCGTCGTACCAGTCGCCTCCGACATTGAGGCCGTAGCAGGCGGGCGCGTACCGCACCGCCAGGTGCAGGCCGGGGGCGGAGGGCAGGTCCGGGGGCAGCATGCCGCGCTGCAGGGCGATGGCCAGCTCGACCTGGGTGCGCTGCAGCTCCGCGCGCTCGCGTGCCTGGGCGGTGAGCGAACCGAGTCTGGCCAGCAGCTCGTCGCCGTCGTCCGTGGAGCGCTTGCGGGGCATCGATCACTTCCGGCTGGGCGGTGACCCTTCTGGGCAAACGCCTAGATTTTACCTTTACAGGCTGATCCTGCCCCAGGGAGGAGAGCCTTCGGTGACCGTCCGGTCAGCCGGATTCCGCTTCGGTCGGCAAGGCTCCGAATCGGTCGTCAGGGCTCCGAGTCGGCCCGCCGGGCTCCGCATCGGTCTGCAGGGCTCTGAGCCGGTCTGCAGGGCCTGAATCGGTCAGTCGGCCTCCGCGTCGATGCCGGTGATCACGGCGGCTCCCAGCGGCGCCACCCGTTCGTCCAGTCCCGCGTCGCGCAGGGCGGAGTCCGCGAGCCGGCGTGCCGCCTCCTCGGCGTGGGGGCCGGTGTCCGCCTCGACCGTCAGACGCAGGGTGAAGGTGTTGTCCTCATTGACGTTGAGCACGTCCAGGCCCTCGGCGCTGCCCCATCGCGTGGTGTGCGGATCGGCCGGTCGCAGAGCCCGGCTCAGCCGCGCTCGGGTGCCGGTCCCGACGGCCGTCGTGAAGGTACCGGGCACGGTGATGACGTAGGTCGTCATGACGATCCTCTCCTTCGGACCCTCCCCCGCCTACCCCGATTCACGGCCTTCGCACAGCACCCTGCGGGACCGCACCCCGCCCGCCGCGCCGGTCCGAGCACGGCTTTGCACGGCCGCCCTGCGCCCCCCGTCGGGCCCGTGCGCCTGCGGAATCTCGGGTCGGACCGGGAAGGCTTCGGGCTGTCGTCAGATCCAGCCGTCCAGCGCCGCCATGAAGCCGTCGAAGTCGTCCCGGAACAGGGTGTGCCCGGCCCCCGGCACCGTGCGGGCCGTGAAGCCCCGCCGGGTCAGCTCCGCCGCCAGCTCGGGGGGCACGAGGTCACTGGGGTCGGCCGTCAGGACCAGCGAGGGCACCCCGGCGCCCGCCGGGGTCCGGCCTACCGCGTAGGCCTCGGCGAGGACGTCGGTGGTCGCCGGGTCCCAGTCGGCCAGGGTGGCCAACTCGACGTCCACGTCGGCCTGTTCCCACCGTGGGTTCAAGCGCTCCAGCACGGTGCGGGGGATGTGCTTGGCCTCGGCGAACGCGCGGGCGACCAGGGCGATGTCCTGCCTCATCTCCCAGGCGGGGTCGCAGTAGACGGCCCTCCCGGGCGCCAGCCGCTCGACGGCGAGGGCCAGCGCGAGGGCACCGAGCGAGTGCCCGATCGCCAGTTCCGGGCCGTGCGGCAGCGTTTCCACGAGGTCGTCGGCCCAGATCTCGGCACCGTACTGCCCCCGGCCGCTCGCTCCGTGCCCGCGCAGGTCCACGGCGACGACCCGGTACCCCTTGTCCGCCAGTGCGGGTGCGACCCGGCGCCAGGTCCTGTGGTCGGACATGATCCCGTGGACCAGGACGGCGACCCGGTCCCCGGTCCCCCACTCACGGGTGTACAGCTTCATCGAGACGCCTCTCTCGTACGGAGTCGCGATGATCTTTTCATCGGACCGACTCCGGTTCCACCCGTACCCGGTGGCCGACGCCGCTCCGTCGCGCGCCGAAGGGGGTGGCGGCCGTCTGACGCCACCACCGGCCTGCGCACGGGCACGCACTCCGGCGGCTCACAGCGGGGAGTGGGCCACCACCGTCACATAGGCCCCGAACAGCAGGGACACGACGGCCAGTGCTGCACCGACGAGGAGCGCCTGGGCCGGCCGGAGGCGCCAACTGCGGGCGAAGGCGCGCGCCGGCGGGATCAGCAGCGGGAAGACCGGCAGCAGGAAGCGCGGCTTGGACGAGAAGGAGCCGGACCCTCCGATCACGAGCAGCACCAGCACTCCGGCGAAGACCACCAGGACCAGCGGGGCGCGGTCCAGGCAGAGCAGCCCGAACAGGACGATGCCGACCACGACCACCATCAGGGCCGCCGGGTAGACGAAGCTGCCGCCGTGCAGGAGCAGCGCCCTGAGGAAGCGCACGGCACCGGCGCCGAAGTCGAAGCGGGAGTCCCAGGCACTCTGGATCTTGAAGTAGCCTCCCAGCGGGTCGCCGGTCTGCTGCCCCACCCAGAGCACATAGCCGAGCCAGCCCAGCGGGGCGAGCAGGGCACCGGCCCACAGGCCGGCCGGCACCCGGCCGCGTTGCCGCAGCACCTCGTACGCGGCGGCAGCCCCGACGGCCACCGCCACCGAGAACCCGGTCGGCCGGGACAGGCCCGCCAGCGCGGCCAGCGAACCGGCCCACAGCCAGCGGCCCTTGAGCACGCAGTACAGGGACCAGACGGCGAGTGCGGCGAAGAGCGACTCGGTGTAGGCGATGGTCAGTTCGACGGCGTGCGGCAGGACGGCCCACAGGCCGACGAGGGCGGTGGCGACGGCACGCCCGTGCAGGTGGCGGCCGAGGACGTAGAGCCCGTACGCGGCCGCGCCCGCGGCAGCCCAGGCGATCAGCAGCGCGGCCTGGCCGGGGGTGAACGGCAGGACCGTGGTCAGGGCCCGGATGAGTCCGGGGTAGAGCGGGAAGAACGCCCAGTCGGACTGCACCCCGCCGGTCCGGGTGATCCAGATGAGGTGCCCGTAGCCGTGGGCGGCGATGTGCAGGTACCAGCGGGAGTCCCAGGAGTGGGCCAGATTGCTCAACAGCGGGTTGCCGGCGAGGTGGTTGGTGACGATGACCGCGACGACGCCGGCGAGCCGGACGGCCGCGAACAGGGCGAGGGCCGGCAGGGCGCCCTGCGGGACCCGGGGCCGGACGGCCTGCGGCAGTACGGGGCGGCGAAGGGGACCGGACGGCGCGGCCGGCTCGGGCCGGGGTACGGATGACGTGCTCACCCTCCGACCTTGGTCACGCCGCTGGGGGCATGCAATCCGCAACCCGGCTTTCTTACGATCTTCCACCCTGATTCAGGAATCGCCGCAACCTACTGATGAAATCGGAATGAACCAGTTTCAAATTAACGGATAAATCAGGGCACATCGCTCGAGCGGCCACCCCGCCGAAGGGCTCGGAAGAGAGATAAGTAGGGTGTGGTTACCATATGAGCGCTGCCTAGCTCGAAAGATAGATCTGTGACTGTCAACGACGACTCGTTCACCAACTGGAAGACTCGCGAGGAGATCGCGGAGTCGATGATCCCGCTCATCGGGAAGCTGCACCGCGAGCGGGACGTGACCGTCCTGCTGCACAGCCGCTCCTTGGTGAACAAGTCGGTGGTCAGCATCCTGAAGACGCACCGCTTCGCCCGGCAGATCGCCGGTGAGGAGCTCTCGGTCACCGAGACCATGCCGTTCCTCCAGGCCCTGACCGCCCTCGACCTCGGGCCCTCCCAGATCGACCTCGGCATGCTGGCCGCCACCTACAAGGCCGACGACCGCGGTCTGAGCGTGGCCGAGTTCACCGCCGAGGCCGTCGCCGGTGCCACCGGCGCCAACAAGATCGAGCGCCGTGAGCCCCGCGACGTCGTCCTCTACGGCTTCGGCCGGATCGGCCGCCTCGTCGCCCGCCTGCTGATCGAGAAGGCGGGCTCCGGCAACGGCCTGCGCCTGCGCGCCATCGTCGTCCGCGGTGGCGGAGAGCAGGACATCGTGAAGCGCGCCTCGCTGCTGCGCCGGGACTCCATCCACGGCCAGTTCCACGGCACGATCACCGTGGACGAGGACAGCAGCACGATCGTCGCCAACGGCAACGCGATCAAGGTGATCTACGCCGACGACCCGACGTCCGTGGACTACACCGAGTACGGCATCCGTGACGCCATCCTGATCGACAACACCGGCAAGTGGCGTGACCGCGAGGGCCTGTCGAAGCACCTGCGTCCGGGCATCGAGAAGGTCGTCCTGACCGCGCCGGGCAAGGGCGACGTCCCGAACATCGTGCACGGCGTCAACCACGACACGATCAAGCCGGACGAGCAGATCCTGTCCTGCGCCTCCTGCACCACCAACGCGATCGTCCCGCCGCTGAAGGCCATGGACGACGAGTACGGCGTGCTGCGCGGCCACGTGGAGACGGTCCACTCGTTCACCAACGACCAGAACCTGCTGGACAACTACCACAAGTCCGAGCGCCGCGGCCGCTCCGCGCCGCTGAACATGGTGATCACCGAGACCGGTGCCGCCTCCGCCGTCGCCAAGGCTTTGCCCGACCTCAAGGCGCGGATCACCGGCAGCTCGATCCGCGTCCCGGTGCCGGACGTCTCGATCGCGATCCTCAACCTCCAGCTGGCCCGCGAGACCACCCGCGAGGACGTCCACGACTACCTGCGGGACGTGTCGCTGACCTCGCCGCTCAAGCGCCAGATCGACTTCACCACGGCGCCCGACGCGGTCTCCAGCGACTTCATCGGCTCGCGCCACGCCTCGATCGTGGACGCCGGCGCGCTCAAGGTCGAGGGGGACAACGCGATCCTCTACCTCTGGTACGACAACGAGTTCGGCTACTCGTGCCAGGTGGTCCGGGTCGTGCAGTACATCTCGGGCGTCGAGTACCCGACGTTCCCGGTGTCGGCGGGCTGATCCGGCGGTTGACCGGTTTCGACGGGGCGGTGACCTTCGGGTCGCCGCCCCGTCGGCGTTGGGGT
>NZ_JBFAET010000232.1:0-12506 GCF_040642095.1 Streptomyces sp. NPDC020362 | reverse complement strand
GCGAGGCACGCAGCGTGGAGCGCCGGTGGACGACGGTCACGGAGCGGGCGAAGCGGGTGAGGAAGGTCGCCTCCTCCATGGCGGTGTCGCCGCCGCCGACGACCACGATGTCGCGGTCGCGGAAGAAGAAGCCGTCGCAGGTCGCGCACCAGGACACCCCTCGGCCGGACAGCTCTTCTTCCTTGGGCAGGCCGAGCTTGCGGTAGCCGGAGCCGGTCGCCACGATCACGGTCTTCGCGCGGTGCACGGTGCCCGCGCTGTCGGTGACGGTCTTGATGTCCCCGGTGAGGTCGGCCTCGACGATGTCGTCGTCGACCATCTCCGCGCCGAACCTCTCCGCCTGGGCGCGCATGTTCGCCATCAGGTCCGGGCCGTCGATGCCCTCGGGGAAGCCGGGGAAGTTCTCGACCCCGGTCGTCGTGGTGAGCGCACCACCGACGAAGACGGCGCCGCCGAAGACGAGCGGCTTGAGCTCGGCGCGGGCGCTGTAGAGGGCAACGGTGTATCCGGCGGGACCGGACCCGATGACGATGACCCCTCGCGTATGCCGTTGTCCGCCACGGACGTCACGCCTCCGGCTTGGCGTCGATCTCGGCGATCAGGGCCTCGATACGGGTCTTGATCTCGTCGCGGATGGGGCGGACGGCCTCGACGCCCTTGCCCGCCGGGTCTTCCAGCGCCCAGTCCAGGTACTTCTTGCCGGGGAAGATCGGGCAGGCGTCGCCGCAGCCCATGGTGATGACGTAGTCGGACGCCTGGACGGCCTCGGTGGTCAGGATCTTCGGCTGGGCCGCGGAGATGTCGACGCCGACCTCCTTCATGGCCTCGACCGCGGCAGGGTTGACCTGGTCGCCCGGGATGGAGCCGGCGGAGCGGACCTCGATCCGGTCACCCGCGAGGTGGGAGAGGAAGCCGGCGGCCATCTGCGAACGCCCGGCGTTGTGGACACAGACGAACAGCACGGAGGCGAGCGGGCTGGAGGACATCGGTACTTCCTTCGTAAGTGAATCAACAGGGGTATGGAGGTCGGGTTCAGCTGCTCGGCAGTGAGGCGAGCAGCTCGGTGATGTGGGCGTCGATCTCGTCGCGGATGCCGCGGACGACGGTGATCGGCGCGCCCTCGGGATCGGTGACGGGCCAGTCCAGGTACCGGCGGCCCGGCAGCACGGGACAGGCATCCCCACAGCCCATCGTGATGACGATGTCGGCGGCCTGCACGACCTCGTCCGTCAGCGGCTTGGGGAACGCGTCGGTGAGGTCCACTCCGGCCTCGGTCAGCACTTGCGCGACGACCGGTTCGACAGCGGAGGCCGGGTGCGTTCCCGCAGAGGAGACCACCACGTCGCCCTGGGCGCGGTGGGCAAGCAGGGCGGCGGCCATCTGGGAGCGGCCGGCGTTGTGGCCGCATACGAACAGCACCCGAGGCAGGCCGCTTCCCGGTGCGCCTTCGATGTGGGCGAGGGCGTCAAGGCGCTCGGTGGCCAGGTGCTCGGCCAGCACGACGAGGTGGGTGCGCACGCGGGCGTGTTCGGCGAGGCGCTCGTAGGAGTCGGTGATCAGGCGCTGGATGGTCTCCGGGGCGAAGTGCCCGCGGTAGCGCACCGAGAGCCGGGCGATACCGGTCGCGAGGCGTTCGTCGGGCAGGACAGGGGGTGGGGATGCGGTCATGGGAACCCCCTTCGGGGCATGGGTCCCAACTCGTGCTGGGATGCGGGCCCCAAGGATCAGCCCAGGCTGGTATCAGCCAGGAGTGATGTGAGAGTATCAGTCCATGCTGACGTCAGTCGACACTGATCTGTTGCGGGTTCTGGCCGACCCACTCCGCCTCCAGATCGTCACCTTGCTGGCCAAGGAGACGCTCTGCAGTACGCATCTGATCGAGGAGACGGGGGCCAGACAGACCAACCTCTCCAACCATCTGAAGGTGCTGCGCGAGGCGGGGATCGTGGAGACGGAGCCCTGCGGCCGGTTCACCTATTACCGGCTCAAGGCCGACGTCATCGCCTCGCTGGCCGGTCAGTTCGCCGACCTCGCGGAGACCGCGCGCGCCACCGCCGAGAACAACGTCAAGCGGTCCTGTCCCTGATTTTCCCCGGCGCCCGTCCGTCGCCGCGTCCCGTCGCCTTTTCGAACGCACCGAGGAGTCCTGTTGAGCGCCACCGAGGCCACCGAACACGACAGAGCCGAGGAATCCGCCATAGCGGCGGGCACCGAGCCGCAACCCGCCCCGGGGGCCACCCCGCCGCAGAGCCCTCCGCTGCTGGCCAAGGCCGCCGCTGAACTGGTCGGCACGGCGGCGCTCGTCGCGGTCGTGGTCGGCTCCGGCATCCAGGCCACCGAGCTGACCAAGGACGTCGGCCTGCAGCTGCTGGCCAACTCCACGGCCACCGTCTTCGGCCTCGGCGTCCTGATCGCCCTGCTCGGCCCGGTCTCCGGCGCGCACTTCAACCCCGTGGTCACTTTGGCCGAGTGGTGGACAGCCCGCCGCGGCGGTGCCGGCGTCACCCCGCGAGAGGTGGCCGTCTACATCCCCGCGCAGATCGCCGGGGCGATCGCGGGTGCTGTCCTGGCCGATGCGATGTTCGGCGAGCCCCTGGCGAAGTGGTCCACCCACGACCGCTCCGCCGGCCACCTGCTCCTCGGCGAGGTCGTCGCCACCGCGGGCCTGATCCTGCTGATCTTCGGCCTGGCCCGCACCGACCGGCTCCGCTTCGCCCCCGTTGCGGTCGCCTCCTACATCGGCGCCGCCTACTGGTTCACCTCGTCCACGTCCTTCGCCAATCCGGCGGTGACCATTGGCCGAGCATTCACGGACACCTTCGCGGGCATCGCGCCCGGCTCGGTCGCCGGATTCATCGGCATGCAGCTCATCGGCGCCGTCGTCGGACTGGCTCTGGTGGCCCTCATCTTCATGCCCGGCCGGACGGCCGAAGAGCAGCCGACCGGATGACACTGGCCTCGCAGGTGGTGGTGATCGGCGGTGGCCAGGCCGGGCTCGCCGCCGGCTACCACCTGCGTCGGCTGGGCCTCGACTTCGTCATCCTCGACGCCCAGACTGCCCCGGGCGGCGCCTGGCAGCACACCTGGGACTCGCTGCGCCTGTTCTCCCCAGCCGCGTACTCCTCGCTGCCCGGCCGCCTCATGCCAGCACAGCCCGGCGAGACCTACCCCGACGCTCAGCACGTCGTGGACTACCTTGCCGACTACGAGAAGCGGTACGAGCTTCCCGTTGAACGAGGGGTGCGCGTCCTCGCCGTCCACCGGGACGGCGGGAAACTGCGCGTGGAGACCGACTCCGGCACCTGGCACGCCCGCGCCGTCATCAGTGCGACCGGCACCTGGTGGCGGCCCTTCCTCCCCACCGTCCCGAACCGTACGGCCTTCGGCGGACGCCAGCTCCACACCGCCGAATACCGGCGACCGCAGGACTTCGAGGGGCGCCGGGTGGTCGTAGTGGGCGGCGGAAACTCGGGAGCACAGATCGCCGCCGACCTGGCCCACCACACCGAGCTGACCTGGGTCACCCAGCGCCCGCCCCGCTACCTCGCCGACGACATCGACGGCCGCGCCCTGTTCGACGCGGCCACCGCCCGCCGCCGTGCGCTCGACGAGGGCCGCACCGACACCGGCGGCGTCTCCTCCCTCGGCGACATCGTCGCCGTTCCGCCCGTACGCGCAGCACGCGACCGCGGCCTGCTCAAGACGAGCCCGATGTTCACCCGCCTCATCTGCGGAGGCGTCGAGTGGGCCGACGGCACACGGGCCGAGGCCGACGCGATCATCTGGTGCACCGGCTTCCGGCCCGCTCTCTCCCACCTCGCTCCGCTCCGACTCCGCAGCCGACGCGGCCACATCGCCACCGAGGGCACCCGGGTGGTGGACGAGCCGCGGCTGCATCTGATGGGCTACGGCGACTGGACCGGCCCCGCCTCCGCCACCCTCATCGGTGTCGGCCGCCCTGCCCGCGAGGCAGCCCACGAGATCAGCACACTCCCTGCGTCCCGAACGCTCTAAGAGCTGCGTCTGGAACGACGTATCGGCAGCAGGAGAATCGTGGCTTCCACCAATGCCACCCCATGCGCGGCTTCATGAAGACTGCCGGATGTGACCGCGACCCCCGCCTCCGACCACCCTTCGGCACCCGACCAAGAACGATGGCTGACACCCGGGGTGCGCGGAATCGGCTCCGCCAGCTTCCTGGCAGACGTCGGCCATGAGATCCCCACCGCCCTCCTGCCGTCCTTGCTGACCTCGACGCTCGGCGCTCCGGCCGCCGCACTGGGAGCTATCGAGGGCGTCTCGGACGCGCTCGCCGGGGCCGCCCGGTTCGGTGGCGGCGTCCTGGCCGACGATCCGGCCCGCCGCCGCAAGGTCGCCGTCGGCGGCTACACCACCACCGCCGTCCTCGGTGCCGCGACCGCGGCAGCGACCTCCGTGTGGCAGGTCGGCGTGCTGCGGGCTGCCGCCTGGACCGCGCGCGGTCTGCGGGTGCCTGCGCGTAACGCGCTCCTGGCAGACATCGTCCCGGCAGGCGCGTACGGGCGGGCGTACGGCTTCGAGCGGATGATGGACAACCTCGGTGCCATCTTCGGGCCTCTGCTCGCCCTCGGCCTGGTGGCCTGGCTCGGCGTGCAGTGGGCCATCGGGCTTTCCGTGATCCCGGGACTGCTTGCCGCCGCGGCGATCGTCTACGCCATCCGCCACACCCCGAAGCCGACCAGCCGGGACAAGGTGCCGCTGCGCATCCGTGTTCGCCCCGTGCTGCGCGGCGAACTGGGGCGGCTGATGGGCGCGGTAGCCGCCTTCGAGGTCGGCAATGTCGCCGCGACCCTGCTGATCCTGCGGGCGACCGAACTGCTCACACCCGGCCACGGCACGAAGTCGGCTACCACGCTCGCGCTCGGCCTCTACACCGCCTATAACATTGCAGCGACGGTTGCCTCCGTCCCGGCGGGGCGCCTGGCCGACCGGCTGGGCGCACGTGGCCCGCTGCTCGTCCTGACCGCCGGAGTCGCAGCCTTCGCCGCCTCCTACGGGCTGTTCGCCGTCAGCAGCACGGCCATCGCCGTCCTGGCAATCCCGTTCGTCCTGGCCGGCGTCGGCATCGGCGCCGTCGAAACAGCGCAACACTCCGCCGTCGCGGCACTCGCCCCCAAGGACCTGCGTGGCTCGGCGTTCGGCTTGCTGGCCACGGTGCAGTCCCTGGGCAACCTCGCCGCCTCCGCCGTCGCCGGCATCCTGTGGACTGCCTCCTCACCAACGGCCGCCTTCGCCTACCTCGCGGCATGGATGCTGCTGGCCCTGTCCGGCCTGGCACTCACCGCCCGCTGGTGAAGCCGGACTGTCCTGAGCGGGGCAGGCTGCCCGCAGGTCAGCGCCCCTCGGTCAACGTGAGCTGTCGACGGTGGAAATCGAAGTGCTGGGTCGGGTACCGGTACAGGTCCGCGATGGTCATGACGTCGCCGAAGAACGGATCCCAGCGGGTCGGGTAGTGCATGCTCAGCGAGAGATCGGCGTCCCGCTCGCCGTCCAGGCGTCGGTGCAGGTCGCCGATCACGCGGTCGAACGCCGTCCCCATGCGGCGGCGTCCGAAGACCTTCGCGCCGCCGAGCGGGCCCAAGTAGTTGACGACGTCGAAGGGCCGAGTGCCGGCATTGAGGAACCAGGCGAAGGCCCGGCTGGCGCCGCGCGGCAGACGGCCGAAGACCCGCAGCAAGAGCAGCAGCGGCCGGATCAAGATGTAGCCGAAGAGCATGTGGAACAACAGCTGCTCGTTGGTCCACCGGGTGCCGTCTGTCGGCTTGCGCAGGTCGGCCTCGGCGGCACCGTCGAGGAGCCGGTGGAACGTCGTACGGGCGCGCTCCATCTCCGCGTGGATCACCTGACGGTCCACCGACGCCCCATCCATCGAACCCACCCGCTCGCTGTTCGGTTTGTGCGGTCGACTCAGCCCAGGGTGCCGAGCATCTGGCCCATTGCGGCGACCACTGACGGCTCTACTCGGTAGTACACCCAGGTGCCGCGCCGTTCGGAAGTGAGCAGCCCAGCCTCCTTCAGCTTCTTCAGGTGGTGGGAGACGGTCGGCTGCGAGACGCCGACGTCGGAGATGTCGCACACGCACGCCTCGCCACCCTCGTGTGAGGCGACCAGCGAGAACAGCCGCAACCGCACCGGATCGCCGAGCGCCTTGAACATCCGGGCGGTCTTCTCCGCCTCGTCAGCGGTCAGCGGGCGTCGCTCGGTGAGGGGCGGGCAGCACGGCGCCTCGGCGTCGGAGCCCTCCGGCTCCAGCAGCGGCAGCACCTTCGTATTCGACATATGTCTATGTTGACACGTATCGAACCAGGCTGGCGAGGGTCGAGTCTGTTCCTCCAGGCGTGGGATGGGGGCGGCGATGCGGCGTGCCCACTCCCAGCTGATTCGATGAATGTCTATATTGACGCTTGCCTATTCAGATGCCATGCTGGCCACAACAGGCCATCGACAAACGTCGAATTAAAGGGGATCCTCGTGAACGCGCCCACCACCGACCAGCTGCCCGTCCTGGTCATCGGAGCCGGTCCTATCGGCCTTGCGGCCGCCGCCCACCTCGTCGAGCGCGGCATCGAACCACTGGTCCTGGAAGCCGGACCGTCCGCCGGCTCCGCCGTCCGCGACTGGGCGCACGTGCGGCTGTTCTCCCCCTGGGCCGAGGTCACCGATCCCGCCGCCGAGAAGCTGCTCGCACCGACCGGCTGGGTACGGCCCGACGGTGCCACCTATCCCACCGGCGGTGACTGGGCGGAGAACTACCTGCAGCCGCTCGCCGACACCCTCGGCGACAAGGTCCGCTACGGCGCCACCGTCACCGGCATCGCCCGCGCCGGGCGCGACCGCATCGTCGACTCCGGGCGCGACGAGCAGCCCTTCACCGTCCACATCCAGCTCGCCGACGGCCACGAGGAGCGCATCACCGCCCGCGCCGTCATCGACGCATCCGGCACCTGGTCCATCCCCAGCCCGATGGGCGCCGACGGCCTGCCCGCCCTCGGGGAGAAGGCGGCCACCGACCGCATCTCCTACCGCGTCCCCGACCTCAGCAACCCGGCCGTCCGCGCCCGGTACGCGGGCAAGCGCACCGCCGTCGTCGGCTCGGGCGCCTCCGCCTTCACCGCCCTCGCCTACCTCGCTGACCTGGCCAAGGAGGAGGACGGCACGCACGCGGTGTGGATCCTGCGCCGCGGCATCAGCGCGAACACCTACGGCGGCGGCGAGGCCGACCAGCTTCCCGCCCGTGGTGCACTGGGCCTGCGCGCCAAGGCCGCCGTCGAGTCAGGCCACGCCAGCGCGGCCACCGGGTTTCGCACCGAGGCCGTCGAGCGCGACACCGACGGCCGCCTGATCCTGGTCGCCGAGGACGGCCGCCGCCTCGACCCGGTCGACGAGATCATCGTCCTCACCGGCTTCCGCCCCGACCTCTCCTTCCTCTCCGAGGTCCGCCTCGGCCTCGACGAACGTCTCCAGGCTCCGATCGCCCTCGCCCCGCTCGTCGACCCGAACGTCCACTCCTGCGGCACCGTCTACCCGCACGGCGTGAACGAGCTCTCCCACCCAGAGCAGGACATCTACCTGGTCGGCATGAAGTCCTATGGCCGCGCCCCCACGTTCCTCGCGATGACCGGCTACGAGCAGGTCCGCTCCATCACCGCCGCCATCGCCGGAGACCGCGAAGCCGCCGAGCGCGTCGAGCTGACCCTCCCCGAGACCGGGGTGTGCGGCGGCGCCGGCCTGTTCGACGACCCCGAAGCCGCCCAGGACGGCGAAGGAGGCGGGTGCTGCGCAGCCCCGTCCACCCTGCAGATCGGCATCGGCGCCCCCGCCTCGTCCGGCGGCTGCTGAATCCCACATCCACAAGGAGGTTCGCCATGTCCCTCCTACAGCTCGCCCTCCGCGTCCCCGACCTCGACGCATCGATCGCCTTCCACACCAAGCTGTTCGGCACCGAACCCGCCAAACGCCGCGACGGCTACGCCAACTTCGCCATCGCCGAACCCCCGCTCAAGCTCGTCCTCATCGAAGGTACTCCGGACGAGCCGACACGCCTGGACCACCTCGGCGTCGAGGTCGAGACGACCGAGGCCGTCCACGCCGCCACCACCCGCCTCGGCGAGGCCGGCCTGGCCACCGACGTCGAAGACGACACCACCTGCTGCTACGCCCTCCAGCAAGTCCTGCATCCGCGTCAAAGCCGAGCGAAGCTCGGCGCGTAGAGCGGCGATTTCCTCCGGAGCCGGCGCGGGCGCGGCGACGGAGGCTTGCAGGAACCGCGCGAGGAAGGCGGTCATGCCGGTGGCCATCGCATCTTCGACCGGTTCCGCGGCGATGTGGGTCTTGCCGCAGCCGCCGTGTGCGGTAGCGGGGCAACGGTAGTAGCGGTTCTTGCCTTCGTTGGACTTGTGCCCCACCAGGCCGCGTTTGCAGAAGCCGCAGGTGAGGATGCCGGGCAACTCGTACTTCACTGCGACGGCGGGGCGATGGGTGCCGGCGGGCAGGCCCTGCTTGTGGCGGCGGAGCTGGAGCTCGAACTGGACCTGGGACCAGGTCTTGGGGCTGACGATGGCTGTCCAGCACCCGGTAAGGGGGCGGCCGTCGTCATCGAAGAGGACCTTCGACCAGCCGTCCCAGGCGGTTGCGGCATCCACCCGGTGCTTGCCGGAGTAGGCGACCAGGCCGGCGTAGCGCGGGTTGCGGAGCATCTTGTTGACCATGGTGGAGGACCACTGCTTTGCCGCCGGGGGCGTGACGCCGCGTCGGTTGAGCTGCGTGGCAATGGCGTAGGCGGTTTCGCCGGCGAGGCAGTCTTTGAAGAAGTCGGCGACGGCCCTCGCCTCGTCCTCGACCAGTAGGCCTTTGTTGGGGCCCTTGCGGATCCAGCCGTAGGCGATGCGGCCCTGGATCTTGCCGTCCTGGGCGGTGGCCAGGTGCATGCGGGCGACGCGCCGGGCGGTGTCCTCAGAGGACTTGAGGGCCATGACGCACATCATGCGGGCCATGTCGCGGTCGCTGTCGTTGATGAGGTTCATCCGGCCGCCGGTGGCGCCGACGACCGGGCGTTGGGTGTGCTCGACGACGTCGATCAGGTCTTCGAGGTCGCGCGGCTGGCGGACCAGGCGGTCGAGGTCGTAGAGGATGACGCCGTCGATGTCACCGCCGGCCAGGTCGGCGAGCAGGCGACGGAGCTCGGGGCGGACGACGACCCAGTCGACGCTGCCGTCGGCGCGGGTGATCTTGCGCTTCTTGAACGCCGCGGTGTCGTTCTCCTTGCAGATCTTTGCGAACGGTCCCCAAGCAAGACGACAGCGGGTGTCCTCGGCATCCTCCTGCTGGCGGTCCACGCCGGCTTCGAGGCCGAAGCGGTCGGAGGAGATGCGCAGGTAGGCGCCGGGGCGACGGGGGACGAACCTGGACAGCTCGTCGTACAGGTTGAGGGTGACGCGGCCGCCGCGGGCGTGGGCGGGGATCTCGAAGTCGTCCCAATCGAACGAGGAGTCGAGCGGGGAGATCGGTTGGGTCATGGCGGTGGTGCTCCAGGGCTCGTGCCTGCCGGCATCGGGCACTTTCCGTCGGAACCAGGGGCTTGGCGGTGCTGCGATCCGGGGCCAGGATCCGCCGCCCACGTGCTGACCTGGATACTTACAGGCATGCGCGTTGACTTCGATCCTGGGACCATGGCCACCCACGACTTCTACCGGCTGCTCACCGCGGTGGTGGTGCCGCGGCCGATCGCTTGGGTGTCCACGGTCAGCCCGGACCGCTTTCTACCGAACCTCGCACCGCACTCGTTCTTCACCGTCTCCTGCACCCATCCGCCCGTCGTCCAGTTCACCTCCGTCGGCCGCAAGGACTCGCTGCGCAACGTCGAGGACACGGGCGAGTTCGTCGTCAACTTCGCTCCCGAGCCGCTTTTCGCCCAGATCAACGCGACCGCGACCGACTTTCCCAGCGACGAGGGGGAGTTCGACGCGTTGGGCATCGAGCGCGAGCCGTCGCTGCGGGTGAAGCCGCCGCGGGTGGCCGCGTCCCCGGTGGCGCTGGAGTGCACGCTGCACTCGACGCTGCGGCTCGGCAACTCGACGGTGGTGTTCGGCCAGGTCGTCCACGCGGCCGTGAGCGCCGAGGTCCTGGTGGACGGACGGCCGGACATCGCACTGCTGCGCCCGCTGGCCCGGCTGGGCGGGAACGAGTGGAGCACGATCGGGGAGGTGCGCGAGGCGGCGCGCATCCCGTACCGGGACCGGCCCCGCGACTGAAGCCGGCGGCCCGAAAGACCGCGCCCCGGCTGCCGATGACGCCCCGCTCGCCCACCGCTCACTCGTCGGTGAGGACGAGGAGGAGCGGGATGCCGTGGCACGGTACGAGCCGCATGCAGCCGTGCCGGGCGGGCGTGGCCGCGGCGAGCAGGTCGCCGAAGTCGGGCCCCTTGGTGAGAGACCCGGCCAGGTGGGCGGGGTCGGCGGAGGCGGCGACCCGGCCCCGGCCGTTCACCAGATGGGCGGGGCGCGGCAGCCGTCGCAGCAAGGGGAGTACGGCCGCTTCGAAGTGCCGCAGGTACACGTCGGCGGCGGCGACCCCGGCGAAGCGGCCCTCGACGGCGACCGGCGCCGACAGGGTGAGGCTGTACTCGTCGGAGCAGAGGTAGTCCACGTACGGTCCGGCCACGGCGCGGCGCCCGGTGTCGCGGGGCAGGACGTACCAGTCCCAGTGCGTGTAGTCCGAGTACGCCGAGCGGCCGGGGTCGAGGTCCAGCAGCAGGGGCCGTACGTCGCCGTCGGCGCCCGACTGCCACCACTCGAGCCAGGCGGGTACGTCGGCCAGCAGGCCGGGGGCCGCGACGAAACCGACCCCGGAGACCAGTTCCTGACGGGTCAGCCGGTGATGCAGTCCGGGACGCAGGGCGGCGAGGTCCGCGCTCGCGGGGCGCCGGCCCTGCGCGGCCACCCGGGCGAGCAGGGCGGTCGTGTCGGCACGGGTGGCGGCGACGGCCTCGAAGACCGCCTCCAGCGCGCAGCCCACCTGCGAGGCCACCCGGCCGGCGTCCGCATCGAGCGTCGCGGCAGCCTGCCCGTGGCTCCAGCCCATGATGTCCTCCAGCGGACGGAACCGGACGCGGCGCGTTCAGAGGGTGAGGCGTACGGCGACGAGCCGCGCCGCCGACTTCCTGACGCACCGCTCGGCCAGCGTGCCGGCCGTTTCGTGCGCCCCATCTTGCACGGCCGACAGGAGGGAGCGGTGCCGGTCCGTCACTTCTTCACGATATTCGTCGCTCCCGAGGACCAGACACAGCAGCGCTCCCACCTCGCTCTGCAGAGCGACCTGCTCGCGGGTGAGCCGGGCGGACTGGGCGGCCGCCGCGAGTTCGACGTGGAAACGGCCGTAGAGGCGGCTGCGTGCCGCCGTCTCCTCGGCGTGCGCCAATTCCTCGGCGGTACGGTTCAGTTGGTGCAGGTCGGCGGGTTCCGTGCGCTGTGCGGCGAGGCGGGCGGCGGCGCCGGACAGGGCGGCCCAGTGGTCGCCCAGGTCGCGCAGTTCCTCGGTGCTCCAGCCGCGCAGCCGCGCCCTGAGCCGGTCGTCGGCGGGGACCTCGGGGAGCGAGACGAAGCTGCCGCCGCCCCGGCCCCGGCGGGTGGTGACCAGGCCCTGCTGTCTGAGGGCCATGAGCGCCTCGCGCAGGGTCACCGTCGACACACCGAGCTGTCCTGCCAGATCGCTCTCGCCGGGGAGTTGCTCGCCGTCGGCGAGGAGACCCAGCTCTATGGCGTCGCCGATGCGGCGGACGACGGTGTCCACGCGGGCCCGGTTGTCCACCGGGATGAAGACGGCCCTGCGGGCGCCGCTGCCCGCTGCCCGGGCGCCGCCGTCGATCTCGTGCTGCCTCACGGCCACCACCTTGCGCACTGACTCAAGCTTTACCCTAAGGGGACCTTGAGCTTAGAACTATGACTTCATATGTTTGCGGTCAACTCAGAGCGCGCCAGAAAGGTTCCCGCATGGAGGGAATTGCCATCCGCCTGCTGGACCTGCGGAAGTCGTTCGGGGAGACGGCCGCCGTGGCCGGGGTGGACCTGGAGATCCGGGACGGTGAGTTCTTCTCGATGCTCGGCCCGTCCGGCTCCGGGAAGACCACCGTCCTCAGGCTCATCGCCGGATTCGAGACCCCGACGCGGGGCCGGATCGAACTCGCCGGACAGGAGGTCACCGGCCTCGCCCCGTTCGAGCGGGACGTGCACACCGTGTTCCAGGACTACGCCCTGTTCCCGCACATGACGGTCGAGCAGAACGTCGCCTACGGGCTCAAGGTCCGCAAGGTACCCAAGGCCGAACGTCTGGTCCGTGCCCGCAAGGCCCTCGCCGAGGTCCGTCTCGAGGGCTACGGGCAGCGGCGCCCCGCGCAGCTCTCCGGCGGGCAGCGCCAGCGCGTCGCTCTGGCCCGCGCGCTCGTCGGCCGCCCCCGGGTGCTGCTGCTCGAC
>NZ_JBFAET010000231.1:0-12761 GCF_040642095.1 Streptomyces sp. NPDC020362 | reverse complement strand
CCGCCGGACGGGGCGCCGCGGGGGCGCGGGGCGGGCGGGGGGGGGGGCGCCCGGGTGTAGAGGGAGGGTAACGCGTCCGCGGGCCCGCGCGCGGCGGGGGGGGGGCGGGGCGGGGCGGCGGGGGGTTGGTGTTGTGTTGGTGGGCTCGGGTGTCCTCTTTGTGTTTGGGGTTTTTTTTTTTGTGGTTGTTTGTTGTTGGGGGTGGTGGGGGGGGGCGGGGGGGGGTGGTGGCGGCCGCCCCGCGGGGGGCCCCGGGGGGGGGGCACGCCGGGAGCGAGGGGGAGCTGTGCACGGAGGGTGCCGGGGCCGGCGGGCCCGCCTACGAGGTGATCTATCTCCTGGAAGCCGGCGACGAGGCCGTGGCCCGGCTGCGGGAGCGGCTCGACCCCCTCGGGGACTCCCTCGTCGTGGTCGGCGGCGACGGGCTGTGGAACGTCCATGTGCACGTCGACGACGCGGGTGCCGCGGTGGAGGCGGGCGTCGAGGCCGGGCGCCCCTACCGGATCCGGATCACGCACTTCGGGCTCGGCGACGTGCACACCGGCGGCGAGCGCCCCCCGCGCGAGCGCGCCCAGCGGGCCGTCGTCGCCGTCGTGCCCGGGGAGGGCCTGGCGGGGCTGTACACCGAGGCCGGCGCGACCGCTGTCCTCGCGCGCTCCGGGGAGCCGCTCGCCAGCGGGGAGCTGGTGCAGGCCGTACGACGGGCCCACGCGCGCGAGGTGGTGCTGCTGCCCAACGACGCCGAACTGCGCCACACGGCCGCGGCGGCCGCCGAGCAGGCCCGCACCGAGGGCATCCGCGTGGCCCTGATCCCGACCCGCTCCGCGGTGCAGGGCATCGCCGCGCTCGCCGTGCACGAGCCGCAGCGCCGCTTCGACGAGGACGTCGTCCAGATGACCTCGGCGGCGGGCGCCACCCGCTACGCCGAGGTCCTCGTGGCCGAGCACCAGTTCTGGACGACGGCCGGCATCTGCCAGGCCGGGGACGTCCTCGGCCTGATCGACGGCGACGTGGCGGTGATCGGGGCGGACGTCACCGCCACCGCCGAGACCGTCCTGGACCGCATGCTCCAGGCCGGCGGCGAGCTGGTCACCCTCGTCGTCGGCGACGAGGCACCCCTGGGTGTCGCCGACCACCTGGAGGCACGCGTCCGGGAGTCCTATCTCGCTGTGGACACGGTGGTGTACCGAGGCGGCCACCAGGGTGCGCTGCTGCTCATCGGCGTGGAGTGAGCGGGCGTCCGCCGCTCACTGCTCGGCCTCGGCGAGCTGGAGCATCTGGGTCGCCTCCGCCCGCCGTGCCTCGGTCGTCTCGTCCGGCTCGGCGGTGGACCCGTAGGCCGCGAGTACGCCACGTGCGCGTGCCGCTGCCTCGGCGGGGCGGCCGAGGTCGGCCTCGAGCCAGCCCGCGGCCAGTTCGGCGCCGGTACGTTCGTGCAGGCCGTCCGTGCCGAGCGAGCCGAACAGCGCGGCCGAGCGGTCCATCTGGACCAGGGCGTCCTCGAACGCGGCCTGGATCGCCTCGTCCTCGGCCTCCTCGGCCGCCGAGCGTGCCAGCAGGTCGCCGAACTGCCGGTGCGTGTTGCCGAGTTCCGCGGTGAGCTGCTCCCGGGCCACCGGGTCCCCGGCGGTCTCCAGTGCGCGCTCGCACGCGCGCACCGCGTCCGCCATGGCTTCCCGCGCACCCTCCGCCCCGGCCTCCCCGCGCAGCGCCAGCCACGCGCGGGCGCGCAGCGAGCGGACGAGGAAGTGCGGGTTGCCGAGCGAGCGCCACAGCTCACCCGCGCGCGCGTAGGCCCGGTCCGCCTCGTCCAGCAGCCCGGCGCTGCTCAGGGACTCTCCGGCGAGATGGGCGAGCGTGGCGTGATCCTGCTGCTCGGGCCAGTGCCGGGCGATCTCGGCGGCCTGCAGCCGGCGTTCGGCGGCCGCCCGGTGCTCGCCCAGCTCGCTCAGGCAGTCCCCGAGCCACCACCGCGCCTGGACCACGGCCTCGTCGCCGTGCGTCTCGGCGGTCAGGTCGGGCAGCGCCGACTCCAGCACCTCGGCGGCCTCCGCGTACCGGCCCTGGCGCAGCAGGAAGCCGCCCAGCTGGTGCCGGGCCCAGGCGCCCAGGGTGGCGCTCTCGCCCGCCTCGTCGGCCCAGTGAGCGGCCTCCAGGGCGTGTTCCGCCGCTTCGCCGGGCTCCTGCCGGGCGCCGATCACCTCGGCGAGCTGAAGATGCAGCTGGGCCCGCCCGATCGGCTCCACGTACGGCCCGCCGTGCTCCAGGGCGGCCCGCAGCGCCCGCTCGGCCTCGCCCGTGTCGCCGAGCTGATGGGCCAGCGCCGCGGCCCGCACCTCGTGCTCGAGAGCGAACCAGGGCAGCCCGGCCGCCACGTACTCGGCGGCGGCCCGCCGCAGCAGCCGCGCCGCCCGCCCGGCCGCGCCGGTCTGCTCGGCCAGCTCGGACAGCATCGCTCGCGCCTCGGCGGACCGCGCCGCGAGCCGCACGTCGTCCCCGGGCCGCCCGCCGACGAGCGCCAGCACCTCGCGCACGGCCTGCTCGGCGTCCGCGAGGTGGCCCCGGGCAGGCCCGCCGGCCGAGCCGCCGGCCGCAGGACCCGGCCCGTGCACGCCCGCTGCCTCCGTGGCCCCCGGAGCATCCGCCGCCTCGTGTACCCGTCGCATCAGGATGCGCGCACGGCTCATCACCACCGACGCCGTCTGCCGCACACCCGTGGCCTCCTCGGCGTACAGCGCGAGTGCCTCGTCGTAGAGGCCGGCGACCGTCGTCAGCGCCGCGTCCACCTCGCCCGTCAGCGCGCGTATGTACGCGCCACGCGCGCGTGCCGCCAGCGCCTCGCCGGGGTCGCCCGCCTCCGCGTACAGCTCGGCGGCCCGCTCGAACAGGGGGATGCCCTCGGGGCCGCGGGCCATCGCCTCGTGATCGGTCATCTCCGCGCGGTCGCGCGCGTCCAGTTCGACGCCCTCGGCGGCCCGCGCCACCGCCGCCCACGCCTCCAGGGCGTTCGGCTGCAGGGTGTCGGACAGCCGGCGCGCCTCGGCGATCAGCGCGGACAGGCCGGGCGGGGAGGGGACCTGGGGTGCCGGGGGCGCGGCCACGGGTGCCGGCGCGGAGCGCACCGTCCGCACCCCCAGCGGCAGCCGCTCCACCAGCGGACGCTGCGCCATGCGCGCGCGGGCGCGGTCGCCGACGTACGGGGTGCCGTTGCGCGTGTCGAACCGCCCGGCCAGCTCCAGGGCCTCAGCGCGCGCGTGAGCGGCCAGTTCGTGTGCGGTCCAGGACCGTCCGGCAGGGCCCGGTACCTGCCGCTCGCCCAGCCCCAGCCCGGTCAGCCGGTCCATCAGCAGGGCCACGACGACCAGGAAGTCCAGCCGGCTGCGCGGGTGCCCGGTGTCCGTGAAGTACGCCGGCCGCTCGGCGAGCAGTTCCAGACCGCGCGCCTCGTTCCCGGTCAGCGCGCAGAACTCCACATGGTCGGCGAAGGCGCCCCGCATGCTCTCCATGGAGCGGACGAGGCGGAAGCCCCGCAGATGGTGGGCGCGGGCCTCGTCCGGGCGGCCCAGCCGCAGCAGCGGCGTGAGCGAGGAGGCGAGCACCGAGTGCGGCTCGTGGGCGCAGCTGTACTCGCCCTCCAGCACCGGCCGCCACAGCCGGAGCGCCTCCGCGTCAGAGCCGCGCCTGACCTGCCACACGCCCTGCCCGTGCAGCTCGCAGGCGTGGCAGTCGGCCATCCGGTCCCGGTCCGCGGCCAGCCAGGCGGTGTACGCCCGCTGCGCGCGCTCCAGATCCCCGGTGTGTGCGGCGACGCTGAACTCGGCACTGCGCACGGCCCGTTCGGAGTGTCCGGCGAGCCGGTAGCGGTGCTCCATCTCGGCGAGCCACTTCTCGATCGAGGCGAGCGGGATGTGCGGCTGGTCCAGCATGCCCGCCGACACCCACTTGAAGACCCAGTGCAGGGAGTGCGCCTCGTACTCGTCGAAGTCCTGCGGATGTTCGTCCCACAGGCGCAGCAGCCGCGCGAACGGGACGAACATCCGGTCCTTCTCGGAGCTGTAGTTGTAGACCTTCAGCTGGTGCCCGAGTGCCTCGATCACGGCGAGCGGGACGTTCAGCTTCTCGGCCTCGGCGAGCAGCTGCTCCGCGCGCGCGTTGCGGGCCGGGCCCTCCGGCTGCTCGGAGTTCTCCGCCATCGCCCGGCGCAGTGCGCCGAAGTCCGCGATGTCACCCATCAGCGGCCCTCCTGCCTGTGCGTGGCCCACTCCAGGAGGCCGATGAACGCCCGGTTCAGCAGCGCGGAGTCGGCGGGCCTGAGCGGCCGCTGTGCCATCAGCAGCGCCTGCCCGTACAGCGACTCGGTCGCGGTGCCGATCAGCTCCGGGTCCGCGAGGGAACTGATCCTGCGGATCAGCGGGTTGAGATGGTTGAGCACCAGCCGCGCGCGCGGGGCGCTGCCGCGCAGCGAGCCCAGGATGCCCGCCCACAGGTCGTCGGCCTGCTCCTCGGCCTCCGCCCGCGCCTGCTCGTGCCGGGCGGACCGGTCGTCCAGGTGCAGCGCGGGCACGGACAGCGGATGGAAGGCGCGCAGGACGACGTCACAGCCCAGTGGGTCGAGCTTCGCGCGCGCTGCCGCCAGGAAGCCGGACAGCGCCAGCTCCTCGGCCGGGTCCACCGCGTCCAGGTGGGCGGTCACGGTGTCCGCGTCCAGCTCGGCGACCACGGTCCCCGAACGCACCGCCGGGAGCGCCTCGACCAGCTCGCTGTCGTACGTGTAACCGCCGTTGACCACGCCGACGCCCTGGGCGGAGGCGATCGGCGCGACCTGCCGGTACTCCTCGACGGTCCGCGTGAAGTGCACCACCGGGTGCCGCTGTGCGAACTCCTCCAGGGACAGCTGTCCGTCGGTCGTCTCGAAGGGCAGCCACGGCAGCATCGTGCGCAGCATCTCCCGGTCGTGCCGGGCGAGGGACTTGACCCCCAGATGGTGCACGGCGAGGAACGCGGCCAGCCGCTCCGGATCTCCGGCCGCGAGCCCGGTGAGCCAGGACCGAATCCTTTCGCCGAGCGCCTCCCGTACGGCGGAGAGCGTCTCGTCCTCGTAGAGCGACTCGCGGGAGGCCGTGGGGCGCAGGCTGTCGGTGTCCAGGACGCAGCGCACGAAGAACGCCCAGTCGGGCAGCGGCTGTTCGGCCCGTTCGGTCAGCAGCATGCCCTTGAGGTGCACGCGGTGTGTGGCCCGCTGGGCGGGGCTGACCGCTGCGGGCAGCACGTACGCCACCCCGCGGATCCCGGCCAGCGGCACGTCCAGGTCGATCGAGTCCAGCGGAGTGAAGCCGAACAGCTCGTGGCAGTGCCGGGCCAGCGCCACCCTGCGCGCGGCGGGACTCGGCCAGGAGCGGTCCCAGGGCGCGGGGAGGTCCGTGACCGCCTCCTCGCCGACCCGGATGTCGTACGGCAGCAGCGAACCGAAGTCCCGGGCGAGCGCGAGCACCCGCGGCTCGGCCAGCCACTCGGCGGCACCGGCCCGCGCCGTCAGGTGCACGGTGGTGCCCGGCTCGGGCCGCGCCGAGTCGGGCAGCGTGCGCACCGTGTACGAGCCGTCGTCGCTCGCCGTCCACTCGACCGGCGGGGCGGTCGGCGTACGGGCGCTGCGGCTGACCACGCGGATCCGCTCGGCGACCACGAAACAGGCCAGCAGGCCGATCCCGAACTGGCCGAGGAAGTCCGAGCGGGCCTCCTGCAGGCCGTCCGCCCGCTTGGAACTGCGCCCGATGGTCGCCAGCAGGCTGTGCACGTCCGACTCGGTGAGCCCGACGCCGCTGTCCTCCACCCTGAGGGCACCGTCCGCGGCATGCAGCCGCACCCGGGCCGGGGCGCCGGGCTGCTCGGTCCGCCGGGCGGTGATGGCGTCCACGGCGTTCTGCAGCAGCTCGCGCAGATAGACCTTGGGGCTGGAGTAGAGGTGATGGGAGAGCAGGTCCACCAGACCACGCAGGTCGACCTGGAACGTGTGGGGTGACTGGGAAGCCTGGGATGACTGTGAGGTCTGGGAGTCCATCGTCGCAGCGCCGGTGGGGGGAGCAGACGTTCGGCGCGGGGTCGGGCGGTCCCGGATGGGGCGGTGACCGCGGGGGATGGCCGGAGCGCGCCATCCTAGGGCCGGAACGGGCCACCTGACCAGCGCTTTCCCAGAAGTAAACGGGTAGTTCGAGGAATCGGCGGGGCAGCGTCCGGCGCATGCGCGGGACGCCGTCCGGCGTCCCCGGGGGTGCGGCCTGCGGCGAATCCCCAGGGCAGCGTCTACGGCTTTGTCAGTGGCGTGGTGTGCAATGGATCTCGTGCCCGCACTGGAAGAACCACTGAAGCAACCACTGAAGTCAGTGCTCGGCCCCGCCACCGCGAAGGTGATGGCCGAGCACCTCGGCCTGCACACCGTCGGTGACCTCCTGCACCACTACCCCCGCAGATACGAGGAGCGCGGCCAGCTCACGCACCTCGCCGACCTCCCCATGGACGAGCACGTCACGGTGGTCGCCCAGGTCGCCGACGCCCGCCTGCACACCTTCGCCTCCGCCAAGGCCCCGCGCGGCAAGGGCCAGCGGCTGGAGGTCACCATCACGGACGGCAGCGGCCGGCTCCAGCTGGTGTTCTTCGGCAACGGCGTGCACAAGCCGCACAAGGAGCTGCTTCCGGGCACGCGCGCGATGTTCGCAGGCAAGGTCTCCGTCTTCAACCGCCGTCTCCAACTGGCCCACCCCGCCTATGAGTTGCTGCGTGGCGACAGCGAGGAGGCGGTCGAGACCTGGGCCGGGGCCCTGATCCCCCTCTACCCGGCCACCGCCAAGCTGGAGTCCTGGAAGATCGGCAAGGCCGTCCAGACGGTCCTGCCCAGCGCCCAGGAGGCCCTCGACCCGCTGCCGCCCGCCCTGCGCGAGGGCCGCGGCCTGGTCCCCCTCCCCGAGGCCCTCCTCAAGATCCACCGCCCGCACACCAGGGCCGATGTGGCCGATGCGCGCGCCCGCCTGAAGTGGGACGAGGCCTTCGTCCTCCAGGTCGCCCTGGCCCGCCGCCGGTACGCCGACAGCCAACTCCCGGCCGTGGCGCGCACACCGAAGGCGGACGGCCTCCTCGCGGCCTTCGACGACCGCCTGCCCTTCACCCTCACCGAGGGCCAGCAGAAGGTCTCCCGGGAGATCTTCGACGACCTCGCCACCGAGCACCCCATGCACCGGCTGCTCCAGGGGGAGGTGGGGTCGGGGAAGACCATGGTGGCCCTCCGTGCCATGCTCACCGTGGTCGACGCGGGCGGCCAGGCCGCCATGCTCGCGCCCACGGAGGTCCTCGCCCAGCAGCACCACCGCTCGGTCACCGAGATGATGGGCGAGCTGGCCGAGGGCGGCATGCTGGGCGGCGCCGAGCACGCCACCAAGGTGGTGCTGATCACCGGCTCGATGGGCGCGGCCGCCCGCCGCCAGGCCCTGCTGGACCTCGCCACCGGTGAGGCGGGGATCGTGATCGGCACCCACGCGCTGATCGAGGACAAGGTGCAGTTCCACGACCTCGGGCTGGTGGTGGTGGACGAACAGCACCGCTTCGGTGTGGAGCAGCGCGACGCCCTGCGCGGCAAGGGCAAGCAGCCTCCGCACCTGCTGGTCATGACGGCGACCCCCATCCCGCGGACGGTCGCCATGACCGTCTTCGGCGACCTGGAGACCTCGGTGCTGGACCAGCTCCCGGCCGGCCGCTCCCCGATCGCCAGCCATGTCGTCCCCGCCGCCGACAAGCCCCACTTCCTCGCCCGGGCCTGGGAGCGGGTGCGCGAGGAGGTGGCGGGCGGCCACCAGGCGTACGTGGTCTGTCCCCGCATCGGCGACGACATCGACGAGTCGGCCGACCCGAAGAAGTCCGGCAGCCAGAAGTCCCCGGAGGACGAGGCCGAGAAGCGCCCCCCGCTGGCCGTCCTCGACGTGGCCGACCAGCTGGGCGGCGGCCCGCTGCAGGGCCTGCGGGTCGAGGTCCTGCACGGCAGGATGCACCCCGACGACAAGGACGCCGTCATGCGCCGCTTCGCGGCCGGCGAGACGGATGTCCTGGTGGCCACCACGGTCATCGAGGTCGGCGTGAACGTCCCCAATGCCACCGCCATGGTGATCATGGACGCCGACCGCTTCGGCGTCTCCCAGCTCCACCAGCTCCGCGGCCGGGTGGGCCGGGGCTCCGCCCCCGGCCTCTGTCTCCTGGTCACCGAGATGCCCGAGGCGAGCGCCGCCCGCCAGCGTCTGAACGCCGTCGCCTCCACCCTCGACGGCTTCGAACTCTCCCGCATCGACCTGGAACAGCGCCGCGAGGGCGACGTCCTCGGCCAGGCCCAGTCCGGCGCCCGCTCCAGCCTGCGCGTCCTCGAGGTCATCGAGGACGAGGAGGTCATCGCGGAGGCGAGACAGGAGGCGGCGGCGGTGGTGGCCGCCGATCCGGAGCTGACCGGCCTCCCGGGCCTGCGCACGGCTCTGGACGCCCTTGTGGACGAGGAGAGGGAGCAGTACCTGGAAAAGGGCTAGAGGCAAGTCCCCGGGGGCGCGGGCCTGTATCGACATGCGGCTCGGTCTCGTGGGCGCGACCGGCCACGACGATGCCGCATCCGCCGACGGCGACCGGGCGGCCACCCCGTGGGGCCTGCCAGACTGACCCCGTAAAGCCACCCCACGACGAAGGACCCCCATGACCCGCGTGATCGCCGGCAGGGCAGGCGGACGGCGCCTGTCGGTGCCGCCCGGCACAGGAACCCGGCCCACTTCGGATCGTGCACGCGAGGGCCTCTTCTCCACGTGGCAGTCCCTCCTCGGCGGCCCCCTGGACGGCGAAAGGGTCCTCGACCTCTACGCCGGCTCCGGAGCCGTGGGACTGGAGGCCCTCTCCCGGGGCGCGAGCCACACCCTCCTGGTCGAGGCGGACGCCCGCGCGGCGAGGATCGTCCGGGAGAACGTGAAGAACCTGGGCCTGCCCGGCGCCGAGGTGAGATCGGGCAAAGCGGAACAGATCATCAGAACCGCGCCCCCGGCCGAGCCGTACGACCTGGTCTTCCTGGACCCTCCCTACGCCGTCGGAGACGACGATCTTCGCGAGATTCTGCTCACACTCCGCACGGAGGGCTGGCTCGCGGGGGAAGCCCTCGTCACCGTGGAGCGCAGCACCAGAGGCGGCGAATTCCACTGGCCGGACGGCTTCGCGGCCCTCCGGTCCCGTCGCTACGGCGAGGGAACGTTTTGGTACGGTCGCGCCGCCTCTTTGTGCGAAGACGCACGATGACCGGACCGGAGAGCGAGGGATCTCAAGTGCGCCGCGCCGTCTGTCCCGGGTCGTTCGACCCGATCACCAACGGACATCTCGACATCATTGCCCGCGCCTCCCGTCTGTACGACGAGGTCTACGTCGCGGTGATGATCAACAAGGCCAAGAAGGGCCTGTTCGAGATCGACGAGCGGATCGAGCTGATCCGCGAGGTCACCGCCGACTACGCCAACGTCCGGGTCGAGGCCTTCCACGGCCTCCTCGTCGACTTCTGCAAGCAGCGCGACATCCCCGCCATCGTCAAGGGCCTGCGCGCGGTCAGCGACTTCGACTACGAACTCCAGATGGCCCAGATGAACATCGGCCTCACGGGAGTCGAGACGCTGTTCGTGCCGACCAACCCCACCTACAGCTTCCTGTCCTCCTCGCTCGTCAAGGAGGTCGCGGCCTGGGGCGGCGACGTCTCCCACCTGGTCCCGGCGCCCGTCCTGGAAGCCCTCACCAAGCGTCTGCGCAAGGACTGAGCACAGGCGCTGATCACCAGGACCGAAAGGGCTACAGTCGTCCCGTCCGTCTCCAACACAGCTGTAGAGAGTGGCGAGCACAGGTGGACGTCCAGAAGAAGCTCGACGAGATCGTCTCCTCGGTCTCCGGCGCCCGGTCCATGCCCATGTCGGCCTCGTGCGTGGTCAACCGCGCCGAGCTGCTCGCGATGCTCGAAGAGGTGCGCCAGGCCCTGCCCGGCTCTCTCGCGCAGGCGCAGGAGCTGATCGGCGACCGTGAGCAGATGGTCGAGCAGGCCCGCCAGGAGGCCGAGCGGATCATCGGGAACGCGCACGCCGAACGCGGCTCGCTGATCTCCGACACCGAGATCGCCCGGCGCTCCCAGGCCGAGGCCGACCGGATCGTCGCCGAGGCCCGCAACGACGCCGAGGAGATCCGCGCCGAGGCCGACGACTACGTCGACTCCAAGCTCGCCAACTTCGAGGTCGTCCTCACCAAGACCCTCGGCTCGGTCGGCCGCGGCCGGGAGAAGCTGCTCGGCACCGGGCCCGGCCTGGACGAGAACGGCTACGAGGACGAGGACGCCCCCGAGCGCAGCCAGGACCCGGAGACCCTGCGGCACAACGCCGACGCCTACGTGGACGCCAAGCTGGGCGCCTTCGAGGCGGTGCTCGCCAAGACCCTGGAGGCCGTCGGCCGCGGCCGGCAGAAGCTGCACGGCCGGATCGCCTCCGACGACCTCGGCGCCCTCGCCGACGACGCCACGACCTTCCAGCACTCCAGCGACGCCGACTACCTCGCCGACCTCGCGGCCCTCGCGGAGGCCCCGGCCGAGCGCCCGGCGCAGCCGCAGCAGACCCAGCCCCAGCCGCCGCAGCCGTCGTACGACCCGCAGCCGGCCTATTCCCCCGCCGCCGGCTACGCCCCGGCGGGAGGCGCCCCCGTCCAGCAGCAGCCCGACCCGTACGCCGGCTTCCCGCAGCAGGCCGGCTACGCCCAGCAGGACCCCTACGGCTACCAGCAGGCCGACCCGTACGCCTACCAGGCCTATGACCCCCAGCAGGCCGCCTACGAGCCCCAGCCCGGCCAGCAGCAGGCAGAGCCCCAGCAGGGCTACGCCCTCGACGAGACCAGCCTCTTCGACACCGGCATGATCAGCGCGGAGCAGCTGCGCGCCTACGAGCAGGGTCGCGGCCTGTAGCCGGCACCGGATTGGGCCCTGAGCGAAAGGTCCAGTATCCTGGCTCTTCGGTCGCGCGTACGTCCGCGATCAACGCTGCCCGGAACACCGACGGGCGGTGTCCCTTCGAGTTCGAAGATCGAAAGCAGGAATGGCTTCCAACGCCCGCCTCGACCACCGCAACCCTCTCGTGTTCGACACGCATGAGCTGGGTCGGCGTCCTGGCGCGCTGCAGCGCCTGACCCGCGAGATCGACGCCCCCGCGGATCTCGGTATCCAGGGAGTCGTCGGAGTGCCGGAAGGCGCCCCGTTGAAGCTCGAACTCCGGCTCGAGTCGGTCATGGAAGGGGTGCTCGTCACAGGCACCGCCCGTGCACAGGCCGAGGGGGAGTGCGTAAGGTGTCTGGAGCCGGTCGGGCTGGAGCTCGAAGCGGACTTCCAGGAGCTGTTCTCGTACCCTGACGCCGACGACCGGGGCCGCGTGATCGCGGAACCGGGCGACGACGCCGAGGACGACGAGGACAGGTTCTTCCTCGAGGACGGACTCTTCGACCTCGAACCTCTGCTGCGCGATGCGGTGGTGCTCGCACTGCCGATGCAGCCGGTGTGCCAGGACGACTGCCCGGGCCTGTGCTCCGAGTGCGGAGCGCGACTCGCGGACGACCCGGACCACCACCACGACGCCGTCGACATCCGTTGGGCGGCACTGCAGGGACTCGCCGGTTCGCTCGAACCCGGCGAGAAGGACGAGATGAGCGGCGCCGAAGCGGGCGTCGACGAGAAGCAGGAGAAGTAGCCGTGGCTGTTCCGAAGCGGAAGATGTCGCGCAGCAACACGCGCCACCGCCGGTCGCAGTGGAAGGCTGCGGTCCCCACCCTGGTTGCGTGCGAGCGCTGCCACGAGCCCAAGCAGCAGCACATTGCGTGCCCGTCTTGCGGCACCTACAACAAGCGCCAGGTCCTCGAAGTCTGAGCGGGCTGGTGAGAGGCACTGTGTCCAGTCCCAAGAAGGCGGAAGACGCCAAGGCGGACGCACCCGCCAAGAAGAAGGCGGACAACCAGGCCTCGTCCCACACGCTTCTGGAAGGGCGGCTCGGCTACCAGCTCGAGTCCGCCCTTCTGGTGCGCGCGCTGACCCACCGTTCCTACGCGTACGAGAACGGCGGTCTGCCGACGAACGAGCGGCTGGAGTTCCTCGGGGACTCCGTGCTCGGCCTCGTCGTCACGGACACGCTGTACCGCATCCACCCCGACCTGCCCGAAGGCCAGCTGGCCAAGCTGCGGGCCGCGGTGGTCAACTCGCGTGCGCTGGCGGAGGTCGGACGTGGCCTCGACCTGGGCGCCTTCATCCGGCTCGGCCGTGGTGAAGAGGGCACGGGCGGCCGGGACAAGGCGTCCATTCTTGCCGACACCCTCGAAGCGGTGATCGGCGCGGTCTATCTCGATCGGGGTCTCGACGCGGCGTCCGAGCTGGTGCACCGGCTCTTCGACCCGCTGATCGAGAAGTCCTCGAACCTCGGTGCCGGCCTGGACTGGAAGACCAGTCTCCAGGAGCTCACCGCGATCGAGGGGCTCGGCGTGCCCGAGTACCTGGTCACGGAGACCGGACCCGACCACGAGAAGACGTTCACTGCTGCCGCCCGCGTCGGAGGCGTCTCGTACGGCACCGGCACCGGCCGCAGCAAGAAAGAGGCGGAGCAACAGGCCGCCGAGTCCGCCTGGCGGTCCATCCGGGCCGCCGCGGACGAGCGGGCCGAGGCGGCCAAGAAGGCCGCCACGGACGGCACGTC
>NZ_JBFAET010000230.1:0-12830 GCF_040642095.1 Streptomyces sp. NPDC020362 | reverse complement strand
CGCCCCCCCCCCCCGGCCCCCCCCCCCCCGCTCGAACCAGCGGCTCCCGTACCGGGTCTTGGGGACTGACGGTGCGGCTCAGTGGGCCACGGCACGCGCCATGGACCCGTGGCGCGGCTGCATCGGAACCCCGCGTGCGGGTTCCGCCGCGGCCCTGGCTGCGGGACCCGCCGGGCGGCCGGCCGCGGCCGGACCGCGCCGCGGCTGGGCCGCCGCGCCGTTCTGTACGTCCATCACGGCATGCGCGACCAGCCCGCCCATGGGGTCGTGCCGGATCAGATCCCGCAGCCGGGACCGGGACGAGCGCCCCTCGTTCCCCGGGTACAGGTGCTTGCCGAGGCCGACGGCGTGTGCCAGGGCGGCGAGCGCCGCGGTCCGCGGGTCCGGCGGTACGCCGGTGCGGATCGCGGAATCCAGCCGGGATCGGATCTCCCGGCTGATGGCGGTGTCCGTCGCCTGGTAGCGAGTCGTCGGCAGCACTCCGCACATCTGCCCCGGTACGGCGGCAACCATGCCGCACCGTTCGAGATGCGAGAGGTAGATCTGACGCAGCCCCAGCCGGGGCCCGCCGATCCAATGGACGGCACGTACAGGAGCGCCACGCCTTCGCAGCAACTCCAACGCGCAGTCCAAAGTCGGATCTCCAGTCGGCCGTGGTACCACCACGGCGATACGATCCCCGTCTGGGGCTATCCGTCCGGCCAGCGCCAGCTCCACTAGCTGTGCTCCGGCCAGACCGAGGTCGAGCGACTGCGGCTGTGCAGTGGTACCCGTGGCCGGGTCCAGTGCCAGCAGCAGAAGCTCCTCCGGAAGTGTTCTGCGGCTCCTGCCCATCCATGCCTCCCCGCGTGGATGAAAGACAGGGTGACCCCTCTCACATTGGTCTGTCGAGGGTGCGTGACCGGTTCGTGAGGGAACCGGTAGGTATGTCGTTCTCGTCTAGCACAGGGGCCAAGCCCTCACACAGGACACTGGTACATGGTTCGGACAGGGCGCGCGCGGAGGCGTGCGCCGCACGGAGGAGGCATCGGTGGCGGGCGAGTCCCCCGACAGGTCGAAGCAGCACAAGTCGTCGGAACCGACGTCGGGGAGCGCGGGTTCGGTTCCCGAGACCCGCGATCCGCGTCTCGCCGTCTCCCGCGAAAAGGATTCCTCGGGCGCCGCGGTGGATACCGCGACGAAGGTCCTGTCGGTGCGGGACGTGAAGGAAGCCGCCGGCTCCGCCGAGGACGCGAAGAAGCCCGAGGCCCCCAAGGACGAGGACGCCGACCTGCGCGAGGCGGTCTCGGCATGGGTCCGCTCGGCGGACACCACGAAGAAGCCGAAGGCTGAAGCCGACGCATCTGCAAAGCCGCAGGAGAAGCCCGAGGAGTCCGCCGAGAAGACCGAGGGCCGGCCCGAAGAGCCCGAGCAGCAGGCAGCTTCCGGAGCCGACGAGGCGGCGAAGGCCGACCAGCCCGAGAAGGAGGCGGAAAAGAAGACGACGGCGGGGGCCGGGTCCGGTTCGGAGTCGGACGCCGAGTCCGCCGCGAAGACCGAGCCGAAGCCGGACGCGAACGCCGACGCCGGCACGGACGCAAGCGTGGACGCCGCATCCGACTCCGACACGGACGCAAAGGCTGACGCCGCCTCGGCTCCGGACTCGGCCCCGAAGAGGGAAGCGGACGCGAAGACTGACGCCGCCTCGGAGCCGGGCGAGAACATAGAAAACGTCGCGGACGACACAACCGCAGCCGCAGCCGCAAAGGCCGCCACCGAGGACAGGGCCAGGACCGCCGCCGAGGACGAGGCGAAGACGGCCGCCGCGAACCGGGCGAAGAGCGCCGCCGTGGACAGGGCGAAGGCCGCCGCCGCGAACAAGGCGAAGAGCGCCGCCGCGGAGAAGGCCAAGACCGCCGCCGCGAACAAGGCGGAGACTGCCGCCGAGGACGAGGCGAAGACTGCCGCCACGGACGGGGCGAAGGCTGCCACCGCGAACCGGCTGAAGACTGCCGCCGAGGACAAGACGGAGACTGCTACCGCGGACAAGGCGAAGAGCGCCGTCGCGGACAAGGCTGCCGACAGGGACGAGCGGTCGGCCGCCGGCGGCGAGGACGCCCCGCAGGGGCCACCCGCGGCCGACGACGAGAACCGCACGGGTGGTGCGGGTGGGAGAGAGAAGACCGCCGAGGGCGAAGCCGAGGCGAAGGACGCCGAAGCCAAGGGCACCGAAGCCAAGAACGCCGAGGCCAAAGCCGCTGAAGCCAAGCGCAGCGTCGATCAGCCCACGACCGTCTTCAAGGCCGCCCGCCCGAAGAAGCCCGAGGTCGACCAGCCGACGACCATGCTCAAGCTGGGCGGCAGCAAGTTCGTCCCGCTGAAGAACCCGGACGTCACCACGTCCGTCCCCCACGTCGGCCCCGAGCGCACCACCCAGCAGCCGCTCCCGCCCAAGCCTCCGCTGGACCTGCTGGCCGAGCTGACGAACACGCCCCCGCCCGCGGAGACCCCGGTCCGCACGATCGTGCGCCGGGTCAAGATCTGGACCCCCCTGGTCCTCCTCCTGGTGATCATCTTCGCGGCCGTACAGGCCTTCCGCCCGCTGCCGTCCCCCACCCTCGCGCTCACCAGCAAGGACAGCTACACGTTCGACGGCGCCAAGCTGCAGCTCCCCTGGCCGGACGAGGGCCAGGGCTGGATCGACGGCGACGGCGTCGGCAACATGGGCAACTTCGGCAAGCAGACGCCCGTGGCCATCGGCTCGGTCGCCAAGACCATGACCTCGTACATCATCCTCAGGGACCATCCGCTCAAGCCGGGGGAGGAAGGCCCGAAGATCAAGATCGACGCGACGGCGGAGAAGGAGGGCGGTTACAGCAAGAGCGGCGAGTCCACCGTCAACACCCTCAAGGCCGGCCAGTTCCTCACCGAGAAGCAGGCCCTGTCGGCCGTCATGATCCCCTCCGCCAACAACATCGCGCGTCTGCTCGCGCGCTGGGACCTGGGCTCGGAGGCGGCGTTCGTCAAGAAGATGAACGACACCGCCAAGGAACTGGGGATGACCAACACGAAGTACACCGATCCCTCGGGTCTGAAGGAGACCACCGTCTCCACCGCCGAGGACCAGGTGAAGCTCGGCCGCGTGGTCGTGAAGAACCCGGCCCTGGTCGCCATCACCAGCGCGGCCAGCTGGACCGACCCCACCGGCCACAACTGGCCCAACTGGAACAAACTGCCGTTCCAGATGGGCGCGATCGGCATCAAGACCGGCAGCACCACCGCGGCCGGCGGCAACCTGCTCTTCGCCTCCCGCAAGACGGTCGGCGGGCAGACCGTGACGATCGTCGGCGCGATCCTCGGCCAGCACAAGGGAACGTCGATCCTCGAGACGGTCAACGTGGTCAGCAAGACCGCGCTGCTCGCCGCCCAGGACGCACTGACCTCGTCGAAGATCCTGAAGAAGGGCGACGTGGTCGGCTATGTGGACGACCAGCTCGGCGGCCACACCCCGGTCGTGCTCACCAAGGACGTCCCCGCCGTCGGCTGGGCCGGCCTGAAGGTGAAGCTGTCCTTCGCCTCCGACCCCGTTCCGCACACCGCGAAAGCGGGCACCACGGTCGGCACGCTCACCGTGGGTGACGGTTCGGCCGGTGCGGTGAAGGTGCCGGTGGCCCTCCAGAAGGATCTGGCCGAACCCGGCTTCACGGACAAGCTGACCCGCCTCGGCTGAGCCGGGCCCCTGGTCCAGCGCTACCGCACCCCGCCGACGGAGCCCCGCGGCGGGGTGCGTGCTAGCGTCACGAAACGGGGCAGGGCGCCGGTCAGGGGACAGGGCCGCGAACTGGACGGGAAGCGGCCGGGAACACCGAGGAAAGCGGCCGAGAACAGAAGACGGGATCACGGGGAGTGCCTTCAGGTGGCCACAACCGAGCCGACACGCGCCGACGACGCCGATCCGGACCCGGGATCCGGCCGAATACGCCTGTCCGCGGCTGACCCGGACGGTCGTGCCGACGGTCATGCCGACGGCCGTCCGGGCGCCCGTCCGCAGGCGCGTCCGGACACGCGCCCGGACAGCGGACTCACCCGTCTCCTCGCCGCGGCCGAGCCCCTGCGGCAGCGGCTCCTGCTGCACCCCGCGCTGTCCATGACTGCCCTCGCGGGTGTCCTGCACATCATCTGGTTCTTCACGTTCGCGAACAGTGGCGGTGATCTCGCGGCCCAGGACGCCTGGGCGGAGTTCGTCGGCCGGCACCCGGACTCGGCGTACAACCTCGCCTGGTACGGGGGCATGCACCCGGTGTCGTACAGCGTGGTGTCGCCGTATCTGATGTCCGTGCTCGGCGTCCGTACGACGATGATGATCGCCGGGACGATCTCGGCAGGCCTGCTGACGATGATCCTCATCCGCAGCCGGTCCGTGAAGAACCCGCTGTGGGCCGCGCTCGCCGGGGTCTTCGCACTGCTCTGCAACGCAATATCCGGGCGGGTGACCTTCGGGCTCGGCACGGTGTTCGCGCTCGGCTCGGTCGCGGCCGTCTTCTGCTGGCCCCACCGGTGGCGGTACAAACGCTGGGCGAAGGCCCTGGTCGCCGCCCCGCTGGCGGCGCTCGCCACGATGGCCTCGCCGGTGGCCGGGCTGTTCGTGGGCCTGATCGCGGCCGCACTGTTCCTGCAGAAGCGGCGGCCCGGCGCCTGGGCCCTGGGGCTCGCCCCCACGGCGGTCGTCGCCGTCTCGGCGTTGCTGTTCCCGTTCTCCGGCACCCAGCCGATGGGGATCGGCTCGGTGATCCTGCCCCTGTCCTACGGCCTGCTGTGCCTGTTCCTCGTCCCCAAGGAGTGGATCACCCTACGGCTCACGGCGGCCGTCTACAGTCTCGGCGTGGTCCTGGTCTGGCTGATCAGCTCGCAGATCGGCTCGAACATATCCCGGCTTCCCATGATGTTCGCGGGTGCGACACTGATCGCCGCGCTGCCGTACACGGTGCCCCGCAGCCGCAAGTGGTACGTGACCGTGCTGGCCTTCCTGGGCTTCGTCGGCTGGATCGGCTTCAAGTCGGTCGACGACATCATCCACACCACCCCGGCGGCGTCCTGGGCCCGCGAGCTTGCCCCGCTGGTCAACGAGCTGCAGCACGTCGGCGCCGAGAAGGGCAGGGTCGAGGTGGTCCCGGCGCGCTCGCACCGCGAGGCCTCCGCGCTCGCGCCGTACGTCAACCTGGCCCGCGGCTGGAACCGGCAGGCCGACATGGAGCGCAACCCGCTCTTCTACGACGACACGCTGAACTCGGCGAACTACCACGAGTGGCTGCAGCGGTGGGCCGTGCACTTCGTCGTGCTGCCCAAGGACAACCCGGACGGGGACGGCGGCGAGCGCGAGCGGGCGCTGCTGCAGCGTGGGATGCCGTACCTGAAGCAGATCTGGGGCGATGCCAACTGGCAGCTGTTCAAGGTGACCGACCCGACGTCGATGGCCGAGCCCGACGCGGTGGTGGACCGGGCCGAGCAGGGTGAGATGACGCTGGAGGTCCGCAAGGCCGGGCGGATCCTGATCAAGATCCCGTACTCGCCGTGGCTGAGCGTCGTCGACGAGCACGGCAAGAGCCTGAAGGCGCCGCAGGAGACGGAGGCGTCCAGGCATCGGGCCGCGGGCATGCCGAAGGCGTACGACAACGTCAACGGGTGTCTGATGGAGACGCCGGAGGATGCGAAGGGGGACAAGTGGACGATGTTGCTCGCGCCGAAGGCCGGGACGTACCGGTTGGCCGCGCCGTACCAGTTGCCCCGCGGCACTCCCTGCCCTGACGAGCTGAAGTGACCCCTGGGGGCTCCGCCCCCAGCCCCCCCCGCTCCCCACCCACCCACCCACCCGACTCGGTCGGCCGAGAAGCCGGACCGGCAGGGCGAGGGCGCGCCGGGGATACTCGGTCGGCCGAGAAGCCGGACCGGCGGGGCGGGGGCGGGGATACTCGGTCGGCTGGGAGCCGGACGGGCCGGGCGAGGGTGGGGCTACTCCGCCGACCGGAGCGGAGGGTCGGACGGGCAGGGCGGGGACGGGACGGGGTTATGTGGTGGTCCGCAGGGCGCTCACGTAGCGGTCTGTGCCCGGGATGGTGGGGATGAAGGGCGCGACCAGTTCCACCCGGCCCAGTCCCGACTCCCCCACCTGCTCGTCCAGCCCCGTGAAGTGCTCCTCCCAGCACTCCCGCGGGCCCACCTCCAGGAACCACAGCAGGGTCAGCCGGGTGTCGACGCCCTCGACCTGCTTGACGTAGGTCATGCGGTCGCCGGGCAGGGGCGTCGGCCTGAAGACGGTGACCATCGCGGCCGGGGAGCCCGACAGCCGGCGGGGCAGATGGCGGGTCCGCAGCCACTCCAGCAGCTGGGCCCGCTGCTCCGCCGACTCCGCGTCGATCACCTCCACCACCAGGCCCGCATACGGATGGTCGAGCGCGTGGAAGTCCCTCGGGCCCGCCGCGCCGTCCCGGTAGACCGTCGTCGCGTGGTCCTGGAATGCCGTGAAGACGTGGGTGCGGTCGTGGTAGACGCGGGCGTCGCGGTTGAGGCGCTTGTTGATCGCGACCGTCCACTTCATGTGGTCGTCGTAGCGGGCGTCGGTGATCCAGTACGTGGAGATGTAGCAGCCGGCGGTGACCGGCCGGGCGATGGCCGACTTCTCGGGGTAGCGCAGGAGCTGCAGGTCACGGGTGGCGACCCAGCGGCGGCCGGCGTACATCCAGGGCATGGCCATCGCGCCGGCGTAGTAGTGGTCGTCCTCGTACCAGCGGTTGTAGGCGTACTCGTGGCCGGGGTGCGGCTCGACCATGGTGATCAGTGCGTGGCCGGGACGGACGCCGTAGGGGCCCACGGCGGCCAGTTCGGCGTACATCTCGCTGCTGGTGCCGCTCGCGCTGCGGGTGCCGGTCTCACCGCGGGTGCCGCTCGCGTTACGGGTGCCGGTCTCGCCGTGGGTGCCGTTCTCGCTGCGGGTGCCGGTCTCCTCGGACATGAACGCTCCTCCCCTTCCGTCCTCCTGCACTCGCCCATACTCTGACGCTCCGTCAGATGATGCGCCAGAGCCAGGACAGCTGGAGGTCCGCCATGTCACTGCTCGCAGGCAAGACCGTCGTCGTCTCCGGAGTCGGGGCCGGACTCGGCCACCAGGTCGCCGCGGCCGTCGTGCGGGACGGCGGGAACGCGGTGCTGGGAGCGCGCACCGGGGCGAACCTCGCCAAGAGCGCGGCCGAGATCGATCCGGACGGGGCGCGCACGGCGTACCGGGCGACCGACATCACCGACGAGGGGCAGTGCGAGGCGCTGGCAGGGCTGGCGCGGGAGCGGTTCGGGGCGATCGACGCCGTGGTGCACGTGGCGGCCTGGGACTCCTACTTCGGCGGGGTCGAGGACGCGGACTTCGCGACCTGGCAGACGGTCATCGATGTGAACCTGCTGGGGACGCTGCGGATGACCAGGGCATGCCTGCCGGCACTGAGGGCGGGCGGGGGCGGGTCGGTGGTGTTCATCGGGACACAGTCGGCCGTCGCCGCGCCCTCGCAGGTGAAGCAGGCCGCTTACGCCGCCTCGAAAGGGGCGCTGACCAGCGCGATGTACTCGCTGGCGCGGGAGCTGGGGCCGCACCGGATCCGGGTCAACACGGTGCTGCCGGGGTGGATGTGGGGGCCGCCGGTGCAGGCGTACGTACAGTTCACCGCGCAGACGGAGGGGGTGCCGGAGGCGGAGGTACTGGGGCGGCTCTCGGAGCGGATGGCACTGCCGGAGCTGGCGACGGACGGGGACGTGGCCGACGCGGCGGTGTTCCTGTCCTCGGACCGGGCACGGGCCATCACGGGGCAGTCGTTGCTGGTCAACGCCGGTGAGCTGATGCGCTGAGGCAGTCGGACTCCCTGCACGTTCGTTCATATAGATGAACTGAAGTCATCACGACGAACATCTTTACCCTCTCTTGACCCTCCCCTTCCTTGCAGTGCGTCCATGTTCGAAACCAGAGTTCACATGCCTGACCTTGGCTGGGAACGCTGGAAGGGGACACATGAACGGTCTCGACTGGGCCGTGCTGATCGGCTACTTCGGTGTCATGGTCGCGATCGGCCTCTGGTCGCACAAGCGCGTGGACGACGTCAGTGACTTCTTCACTGCGGGCGGCAAGATGCCCTGGTGGCTGTCCGGCATCTCGCACCACATGTCGGGATACAGCGCGGTGATGTTCACGGGGTACGCGGGAATCGCCTACACCTACGGCGTCACCTCGTTCGTCACCTGGTCCTTCCCGATCGCGCTCGGCATCGCCATCGGCTCCAAGCTGTTCGCGCCGCGCATCAACCGGCTGCGGTCCAGGCTCCATGTGGCCTCTCCGCTCGAGTATCTGAAGAACCGTTACAACCTCCCCACCCAGCAGGCGCTCGCATGGTCGGGCATGCTGCTGAAGATCGTGGACGTCGGTGCCAAGTGGGCGGCGATCGCCACCCTGCTGTCGGTGTTCACGGGCGTGACGCTGAACCAGGGCATCCTCATCACCGGGGCGATCACGGCCGTCTACTGCACGATCGGCGGCCTGTGGGCGGATGCGCTCACCGAACTCGGCCAGTTCGTCATCCAGTTGCTGGCCGGCATCTCGATGTTCGTCGCGGTCGTGGCGAAGCTGAACGACAAGAACATCGGCTTCTTCGGCGCCTGGGACGAGAGCGCACTGCACGGCCACGGCAAGCCGCTGGTCGGACCGTACGGCACGGTCTTCCTTCTCGCGTTCCTCTTCATCAAGCTCTTCGAGTACAACGGCGGCATGCTCAACCAGGCCCAGCGCTACATGGCGACGGGCAGCGCGCGGGAGGCCGAGCGCTCGGCGCGGCTGTCGGCGATCCTGTGGCTGGTCTGGCCGGTGGTCCTCTTCTTCCCCATGTGGATGGCCCCGCTCCTCGTCCACGCCAAGAAGCCGGACGGCTCCGACTCCTACGCGCTGATGACCGAACAGCTGCTGCCGCACGGGTTGTTGGGCCTGGTCATCGTCGGGTTCTTCTCGCACACCATGGCCATGTGCTCCTCCGACGCTAACGCGATCGCCGCGGTCTTCACCCGTGACGTGGCGCCCGTGCTGTCGCGCAGGGCGCGGAGCTGGGGCGCGCGCCCGGGTCTGATCGCGGCCCGTGTGACGACGGTCGTCTTCCTCGGCCTGTCGATGGCGGTGGCGACGCAGGTCAACTCCCCCGCCTTCAAGGACATCATCACCGTCGTGATCAAGTGGGTCGCGGGCCTGATGGGCCCGATCGCGATCCCGATGATGCTCGGTCTGCTCCGCACGTTCCGCCGCTCCGGCCCGACGGCGGCCCTCACCAGCTGGGCTGCGGGACTGCTGGCCTTCTGGCTGGTCAACTACCCCATCAACTGGAGCGTCGACGGCGGAGTCCCCCTCCAGTACCAGGTCTCGGTCCCGCTGGCGGTCTCCCTGGTCCTGTACATCCTGATCGGTTACCTGAAGCCGGAGGACACCCCCGAGCGGCTGGCGATCATCGACCGGGTGAACACGGACGGGGACGGTGTGACGGCGGTTCCGGTGCCGACCGCGGCGGGCGACGACATCGTGGGGGCGCCCAACCAGCCTCTGTAGGCGGCCGGTTGAGCTGCGGCGCCATGAGGCTGCGGGCCGATCCCCGAGTGCGGGTACGTGAGGGCCGGTTGAGCTGCGGCGCCATGAGGCTGCGGGCCGATCCCCGAGTGCGGGTACGTGAGGGCCGGTCGCGCAGTTCCCCGCGCCCCTGAGGGTTGCAGTCACCGCGGCTGCACAGTGCACGCTCCCGAACGCGGGCCGATCCCCGAGTGCGGGTGCGTGAGGGCCGGTCGCGCAGTTCCCCGCGCCCCTGAGGGTTGCAGTCACCGCGGCTGCACAGTGCACGCTCCCGAACGCGGGCCGATCCCCGAGTGCGGGTGCGTGGGGGTCGGTCGCGCAGTTCCCCTCGGCTCTTTGGGGCGGTTCAGGCTCGCGGGTATCTGGTCAGCCAGGCTGGGGACGAGCCGGCGGGGCCGTGGAGGGCGGGGCCCTGGGTCATTTCCATTGCGAAGTCGTCGGCGAGTTCCAGGATGGTCGGCCGTCCTTCCAGCTCGGCCAGCCAGGCCGGCGGGAGGGCGGTCTCGCCGTGCAGGGCGCCGAGGAGGCCGCCGGTCAGTGCGCCGGCCGCGGCGGAGGGGCCGCTCTGGTTCACCGCGAGGCACAGGCCGTGCCGTACGTCCTCCCCCACCAGCGCGCAGTACACGGACGCGGCCAGCAGCCCGTCCGCCGTGCCGTCGCCGGCCAGTTCCTCCACCCGGGACGGGCCGGGCAGCCCCTGCCGCACCGCACCGAGCGCGTGCTGGAGGGCGTCGGACACCGGCTGGTGGCCGGGGCGGGCGGCGAGCAGGGCGAGCGCCCGCTGCACGGCGCCGTCCAGGCTCTCGCCGCGGGCGAGGGCGTGCACGACGACGGCGTAGGCGCCCGCCGAGAGGTAGGCGATGGGGTGCCCGTGGGTCTGGGCCGCGCACTCCACGGCCAGCTGGATCACCAGCTGCGGCTCCCAGCCGACCAGCAGGCCGAAGGGGGCGGACCGGGTCACCGCCTCCGGGCCCAGCTCGCCGGGGTTCTTCGGGGTCTCCAGCGTGCCCATGGTGTCGTCGCCGAGGCCGATGAGCAGCGCCCGGGTGGGGTCGCGGCGGGCGTAGAGCCATTCCTCGCGCGCCAGCCACCCGTCGTCCTTGCGCCGCTCGTCGGGCCCCCAGTCCCGCTGGGTGGCCGCCCAGCGCAGATAGGCCCGGTGCAGGTCGGTCGGCGGATGCCAGGCGCCGGTGTCCCGGCGCACCTGGGCGCGGATCAGCCCGTCCACCGTGAAGAGGGTGAGCTGTGTGTGGTGGGTGACCGTACCGCGCCCTCCGTGCCCGTAGGCCAGGTCGAGCAGGCCCTCCGCGCCGTACACGGACCGGATCTCGTCCAGGGCGAGCGCATCGGCCGGCCCGCCGAGCGCATCGCCGACGGCGGCACCCAGCAGCGTGCCGCGCACCCGGCTGCGGAAGTCCTGCTGCTCGGCGCGGCCCCAGACGGCACCGGACGTGGCACCCACGCAGACCTCCTCACAGCACCGCCCGTACGTACGACGTCCAGCACTGTAATCGACCGGGGACGATCGGTTCACGGGGGCAAATCGGCCCCGCCCGGTCATTCCCGTACAGCTACGGGTACCTGTCTTTGAGCCGTGGGCCTACCGGGCGGGTCACAGCCGCAGGAAGACAGCCCCGAAGTTCCCGGCCGCCCATGGGTCGCGGCCGCGTGCAACCCTGGGCGGCCCGGGTTCCGTGTAGGGCGTAGGGAGAGGCTGAGACCCGGGTCGGCCCGGGTCCGGCGCAGGCGACGCCTGGATGCGTGAGACGAGGAAGAGCGTGACGGATCATCCCCGCGAGACCGACTTCCGAACCTGGGTGCTCGAGCACCGGACCCGCCTGCGTACGACGGCGTTCCTGCTCTGCGGTGACTGGTACCTCGCCGATGACCTCGTCCAGGACGCGCTCGGACGGCTCTACTCCAGGTGGGGCAGGGTGGTGGCATCCGGTGATCCGCGTGCCTACGTCCGTCGGATCCTCTGCAATCTCCACACCGACTACCGACGCCGACCGGCAAGGCGTGAGATCAGCGAGGCGGATGTGGCCCTGCTGGACTCACACCCGCACACCAGCATGGTCGAGCGCGACGACGATCTGATCGCCGCCCTGTTGACGATCCCGACGGGCCAGCGGACCGTGCTCGTCCTGCGTTTCTTCGAGGATCTGTCGGTCGAGCAGACCGCGGCCCTGCTCAGGACGAGTGCGGGCAACGTCAAGAGCCAGACGAGCCGCGGCCTGGAGGCTCTGCGCTCCGCGCTCCGGACACGACCTGCCCAGGCCGCACGACCGACCACGATCGAAGGAGCATCGTGACCCCCGACAAGACGCCGGAGGACCTCGGCGCGCGTATCGCGTCCCTCAGCATCAGTGGTCCTGCCGACCGCATCGACATCGACGAGGCGGTCCGCGCGGGGACGAGGCAGCGCCGGCGCCGGCGGTTCGCCGTCGCCGGTGTGTTCGCCTGCGTCGTGGCCGTCGCCGGATCGGTGGCCGTCGCCACGCAGACGAGCCACGACAGGAGCAACACCATGGCCACTCCCGGCTTCGGCCGCGCGGCCCTGAATGCCGAAGTCCTGGGCGGGCGGTGGATCGCCGTCCGGATCGACGGGCGCGACGTCTCGTCGTGGCGCGACGCCAGTGGCATTCCGGCGAACCTCATCATCGGCGCCGACGGGGTGCCGAACGGATGGCAGGTGAACAGGGCGTGCGGCCCGCTGGTCGGCGGCACCTTCACGGTACGGGCGGACGGCTCGTTCACCGCCGTGCTGCCGCCGCCGCGGTTCCAGTCCTGCCCGATGTCCCACACGGTGCCCCCCGACCTCCTGGACGCCCTCGCGCGTACCGCTTACGTCGACGTGGACCGGCCGGCCGGCTCGGCCGCCCGGACGCTGCGGTTCCTGGACGGCCACAGGAAGCTCGTCGCGCTGTGGCGCGAGGACACCACGACCGGCTCACCCGCCGCCGTGTGCAAGAAGGCGCTCGGGGACAAGTCCACTTCCGACGGCACGTTCACCACCGTCGAGCGGGTCCGCGCGAAGCACCTGGCCGCGACGGACGCGAACCCCGAGGACGTTCTGCCCCACGTACCCGGCGGCACCGTCGCCGTCCACTGCTCGGCCTCGGTCGCCATGGGCCTGGCCTCCACCGGCCCCGCGTACAGCCTCGCCGCCACGCTGGGCATCATCGTGGCCGGGGTCGGACTGCAGGCCCCG
>NZ_JBFAET010000229.1:11155-12853 GCF_040642095.1 Streptomyces sp. NPDC020362 | reverse complement strand
GTTCACGAACTGCTGCGGGGCCTGCATGTTCGCATCCGGCAGACGCTCAGCCATCGGCTGGATCGACTTGCGCCGGCCGTCGAGCATCAGGCCCCGCAGATAACACTCACCCCACCGCCGCTGATCCCGCCGCGGAAACGACCCGAACACATCGGCAACGAACTCCGCCAACTCGCCCCGGAGCCGTTCCACTTCCCCCAACCTCACTCCGGGAAGCTGCCCACGATCAGCCGAGATCACTCAACGTAACGAAGCACTACTAGTCTAGTGCCCTTGGCCGCCGGCACGACCACACCATCCGCCCCGCGCGGTAACGACGATTAACAGCCTGCCAGGCGTCGCGCAAGGCCGAGACCCAACTTGAATCGTGGAATTTGCAATCAATGGGAGCGAGTCAGTTTCCCCTTCAATATTTGGCTGTTTGAAACCTCGGAGATCGTGAGGGTGTCTCCCTTGAGGTTGCTGAGGCCCCTGAGGTGACGGATCCTGGATGAAGCACCTTATGGGACAGGAGGATCAGGGCATGGGAAACATTAACCGCAGGCGTGGCGTCGACGCGGCCGCTTTCGAGGTCTTCGAAGCTCAACTCGACGTTGAAGATCTGAAAGCGATTCGATCCGATCCGGAGAAATTCTTCCGCGAACTCGTGGCGCCCGAGATCGATCAGGTGAACAGTGTCATCGTCGGCACGAAGGTGCTAAATGACAGCGTGGGGCAAATCTCCGTTTCGATCTTCCACCAGATCGCCGGCTCGCACGTGTCCAGGATCATCATCGATCAGGAATGACTTCCCCGGACGCAAACACCCTTGCCATGCGAAAAGGAGTAAGTCATGACCACGAAAACGGGATGGACTGGATGCCGTGACTGCCTGGGGCTGGTGCGTGTCCAGCTGGTGCAACGCACCATGCGGTCAGCGTGAATTTCGGCGTCGAGTCCTGGATGTAAACCACGGGTCCCCGCTTCTCAGCCGCCCCCCGGCACGGCCCGGAGAGCAATAATGGCCGATTCATCGTCAACATCACCAAAGTCGGCGACCAGTTCCAGCCTGCTGCCGATTCACAGCGCCGCAGCCATTCCACCTGTGGCCATCTGCCCTTCTTGCACGGCTCGATCGTCCCCTAACTTATAGCACGGGGAGGGCAGCCACGAACGAGTTGAATGAAACCACCCTTTCAGGAGGGACGGAGTGGTGTGATTCCCCTGGTTATCCAAGCGCTCGGGTCATCGCATCGCGCAACGCGTGGATAACCTCACTTTTCCGGCTCGAACTCCCGTTACCGCTTTGTCGCGCCATGAGGACCACATGGAGGTTTGGGCGGTAGCCTCCGATGGAGGTATCTACCTTGCCTGGTGGGACGGGACTAATTGGTATGAGTGGCGTCGGTTGGGATCGGAGACCTTCCCGGTAAATGCGCCGATTGCGGCTTTGTCACGGTACGAGGGCCACATGGAGGTCTTTGCTGTCCGGCCCGACGGCAGGCTCTACGGCAACTGGTGGGGCGGCGAGAACGCCAACTGGCACGGCTGGTACCCGATCGGCACCGAGACGTTCGACCCAGGCACACCCATCGCCGCACTGTCCCGCTTCGACGACCACCAGGAGGTCTTTGCTGTCCGGCCCGACGGCAGGCTCTACGGCAACTGGTGGGGCGGCGAGAACGCCAACTGGCACGGCTGGTACCCGATCGGCACCGA
>NZ_JBFAET010000229.1:7116-11056 GCF_040642095.1 Streptomyces sp. NPDC020362 | reverse complement strand
AGACGTTCGACCCAGGCACACCCATCGCCGCACTGTCCCGCTTCGACGACCACCAGGAGATCTGGGCCGTCCGACCCGACGGCGGAATCTACGGCAACTGGTGGGGCGGCGAGAACGCCAACTGGCACAGCTGGTACCGACTTTTGTCTCCGCATGACAAGATCGACATCCGGTGGCGAAGTTGGGGCGCAGCCGACGGGCCTTTCGGGCAACCGATAGGTCCAAAGGAGGACACTCCCGGCCGGAACGGAGTCCACCAGCTTTTCGAACGTGGTGAGATCACCTCATCCATCGATGAAGACATGGTGGTAAGCGTCTTCAGGCTTCGCAACGAAGCATGCTTCGAATGGTCACGACCCCACTTTGCCCACGACTACTTCGGGTACGACATTACGTACAACGACGTTCCACAGGGGCAGGCCGCCACGCAGTTCCGCTCTCATAAGCGGGGCCGTATACGCAGATGGGTCAGGCTGCAGGGCTTTGGCGACTATGGCTTCACCGTCAAGAGCTGCACCTCACCCCTGGTCGGCTCGGACACATGCCGGGGCTACACCATCCCCGTACGAGTGCAGCTCGGGGAAGCGACGGAAACCCCCAACCCTGGAGGGCCACCGGTCAACGGGCTGATCGCGGAACGCTGGCACGAACTCGGAGCATGGGCCGGCCCGCTCGGGAAACCGGTCGCAGACGAAGTAATGAGCGACACCGGACGTGGACAGCTCTTCGAGAACGGCGCCATCCAAACGGTACCCAAGTTCGGCCCGAATATGGTGGTCGCCGCCTACCAGCGGTTCGATTCAATCGAAGTCGACTGGGGCGGGGCAAACACCCCGTTCAACGCATTTCGTGTCGACGTTCATCTGGCCGGCGGGTATCCCATCGTCCAGAAATACATCTGGCTCCAGGACACCGAATTGGCACGCACGGGCATTGGCAGCGGACATCTCGTCCTGCGGGACGTCGTATCTGTCGGCGGCATCGGTAGCTATTTCTTCCTCATCTTCCCCGTGGAGACTTCAAGCCCCGTCCCGGATCCTTCCCTTTTCCCGCCCGCCTCCCCGCTAACCCACGAAACTCCGCCGGGTGCGACGCCAGCCATCAAAGTCGAGTTCCGGGACCCCAACGTTTTCCTCCCACACGGCTTCAACGCCCACATCGACGTCCCTGCCCTTGACGGCACCCCCGCCGGCGCCTACGCCAGCCACGGCCACCGCGTCAACGCCATCGCCCGCCACTTTGCCCGGCGCCGCCCCCTGGTCCTCCTGGACCAGCAGGAGGTCACGGTCGGCGAGAACGAGACCATCCAGCTGATTGCCCATATGCAGGCCGCATCCGAAGATGCCAGCTTCAGAACAGTGGGCGAGCTGCCCAGCCGCGTCCTCGCCCATGTCTTCATTCGTCGACTCAACCGTGGCCACGGACAAGTGGGTACAGACTTCGACGAGGGTCTCCTCGGCAGCCGCAAGGGCAACTATGACATGGCCCTCAAAGGACTCATGGTCGTCCTCTATCGCTACAAGCACCTACTCACCGAAGAAGAGATCGAAGACCTCCTCATAACACTCGTGCCCACCAAACTCAGCGGACCCTTGCGTCTCGCCCTCCATGAGTATGTATTCGCAACTGAGAACGCCCCGGAGACCGAGAACCACATCTTGATGATCGAAAGCACGAGATACTTGGTGAACCAGATGCTCTATGAGCGACTCGGAGATCAGCCGTTCGATAATTCCACCAACGGCCTGACAGCCTGGCTGCTCGACCATCTGCAGCAGTTCGCCAAACACGATTTCCTAGAATTCAATTCCAGGGTATACCAGCGCATGTCTTTGCATGCGCTGCTCAACCTTCACGAGTTCGCGACAGATAAGAACATCAGGAAGGCGGCCCGAATCATACTCGACTACAGCATGGTTAAATTCGCGGTCTCCAGCACGCGAATACGCCGAATCTCACCCTTCCGGCGAATGAAGGAGAATACTAACAATACAACGGATCATAAAGATCTGTTTACAGATCCTCAGGGCGATCCGCTCATCGCATTCTTCCATTGCTATGTCGGACCCACCGACCGCGACGGAAAGGCCACTCCCTGGTATCCAGACGCTCACACCTTCAACGCTGTGATCGGTGGCCTGTCAAGCTACCGTCCGCCCCCCGCCGCTTACATCCTAGCCTTGGAAAAATGGAAGGAACCTGGTCAGCACATTTTCAACCACGGCAAGCGACCGCAGCTGCATGAGGCTGATGAAGACGCTGACGGCGGCGTCGAAATATACTCGCGCTTCCCTTCGTTCCTTCTGACCGCCGGCGGCATGTGGCTCAACAGTGGCTACGGTAAAGACGAATTTACCAAATACAAGCAGGTCGCGATTGCACAGTCTACGACCCTGTTGATTACCCGCGCCTTCGATGTGACAGGTCGGCCCGAACTTGATCTCGAATTCTCCGATCTCATCCGCTTTGGTCGCTGGCCGGGTGAACGCTGGTGCAACAACACTGCCGTTCACCGGGGGTTCGCTTGCGGAGCCGACCTGGAAATCCCGGACAAGTGGCTGGACTTGACCGGCGCAGCGTGGGAGGACGGCTGGATCTTCCTCAACCTGAATGCCGACCTCCGGGACTACGGACCCCTCGGTGTATACGTCGCCTGCTATCGCACAGCTCCTGACCCCGACCAGGCAACGGAGCTCAACGTCGTCTTCAACGTATTCCCGAAGAACTTCGGCCTCCTCTACGCGGTCGAGGCTGACACCATCGATCCGGCCACGCACTCGCCTGTCCCGTTTGAGGCGTTCAAAAGCAAGGTCAAGGACAGCAATGACTTCCCCGATCCGTTGATGTGGAACGAGCACTACACCTTTCACACCATCGACGGTCCTACCTATGAGTTCTGGTTGCGCCCGGAGGCCAACAAGTGGGAGCCCCGGATCATCAAAGAGGACGGTGTTCTTCTCTACCCGAACGGGTTCGGCGGGCTTCCCTTGGTGTCTGGCCCTTACCTCTGGTCGAATGGCCACGAGGGACTGATCGCGTTCCATCATCCCGGCTGTGACCAGGGCCCCCTGGACTATGACATCCTCATGGACTACAGCAATCCACAATTTCCCAGCTACGCGGACAACTTCACCGCCTGCCCGAAGCCCTGGGCCGACCGTGCGCAGGCGTTGGCAGATTTTGCGGTAAAGCTCTGGAAAGAACAACGGCACAAGGAGGGAAACGATGCGCTAGACGAGAGCATCGCCATTTATCTCCGACTGGTCGCCGTCGACCCTCAGAAGTACCTCCCTCTACTCGGTGATAAACTACTCGATGCGCTAGCCCGCCACCGCGCAGACATGGGCGTAGAAAAGGCACAATCCATCGGTCGCTTGACAGTGAAGGTCTACGAACAGCTGGGAGGTCTTCGCCCCGCGGACTCACAGACTCCGGTCGACTACACGAATCTCGCAGCCTTCACGCCGAACACTTTTTGGTATGAGCCTGCCACGGGTGCTCTTTGCTCCGCCCTGTACTTCCTTGCCTACGCTCACCGCGAAGCCGACGACGTATCCGCCGGCGCTGCTGTCATGGTTCAGCGCGTCCGCCTCGTCGAACGTCTCACCCAAACCGACCCCAGCACCTACCAACTCCTGCTAGGCAAATGCGTGGTCAACCAGATGGTGTCCGATACCAAATGGCGTGCCGCATTGGGTCCAGAGGCCGCACTGTTCTGGGCACAGCGCGGAGTGCGGGTTTACGAGGAGTTGGCGGGCTTGCGCACGGCAGGCTCAACCGGCCCAATCGATTACGAGAACCTTTCCGCCTTCATGCCGAACACTTTTTGGTATGAGCCTGCCACGGGTGCTCTTTGCTCCGCCCTGTACTTCCTTGCCTACGCTCACCGCGAAGCCGACGACGTATCCGCCGGCGCTGCTGTCATGGTTCAGCGCGTCCG
>NZ_JBFAET010000229.1:0-7016 GCF_040642095.1 Streptomyces sp. NPDC020362 | reverse complement strand
CCTCGTCGAACGTCTCACCCAAACCGACCCCAGCACCTACCAACCCCTGCTGGCTCAGGCGCGGGCTGACGCGGTCGATTTCGGCGTCTAACTTGACTCTGTCGGGGATCTTGGCAGGGGCATTGCATGAACCGGACAGATCCGCTTCATGCAATGCCCCTGCCACTGACAGTGAGGTTGTCCATGGCCTGAGCCAGCCGGTCTCCCTGGGCCTCTGACGTGACGGGATGACGTCCACTCCCTGTCGTGGACGTGGCGCGCGATCACCGGAGGCCGCTTGGTCCCCATGTTCCGCGCTAGTGCACGCTTCGAGAACGGCATCCTGCTCGAGCGGTCCGAGGTGGTGGCGTGACGGACCTGCTCGCGGCGCTTGACGCGTTCACCGTCCGCGATCCGAACCGTCGGGACGTTGCCGCTGCAGTCCTCGGGGACCTCCTGCGCGGCACCGCGCTCGACACGGACACCGCCTGCCTGGTCGTCGGGCGCATGGTCAGCCTGGCCGTCCACGAACCGGAGACCAAGGTTCGCGAGTCCGCCCTGAACTCGATCAGAGAGGCCTGTAACCACCACCGCCTGCCCCCTGGACCTCGTCGAACCGCTGGCGACCGCCATGCCGACGATGGAACACGAGCTCCTCGACCACGCCCTCTACGAGGGTGACCTCCGCGTTCAGCGATGACACGAGCTCCTGGCTCAACGGTCGCAAGGCATACACGTCGCGCACTGCTTCCACGTCCACGGGAACCTCGTAGTAGTCCTCTGCGACTCGCCGGAGTGCTTCCGGCGAGCGGTCGACCAAGAGGTCGAACAGGCCCGTTGCCCCGTCGGGGTTGGAACTCCCGGTGGGGGAGTCGATCACGCCGTCGAAGCGCGGGCAGGGTGTGGTCGTCATGATGTAACGGCAGCCGGACGGGTAGTTGCGTCGGATAACCTCTCCATTTACCCAACGCAGCAACAGGGGTGAAACGGCCGTCGGTTGATCGGGAGGGGAACCCACACTGATGAGCGGATCCGAGGGGACGGCCACGGCGGCCACGACTGCATCCGGCGACACCGCCACCACGGCGCCGCGAGGGGCCGGCACCGAGCAGGACTCCCGCCCAGCGCGCCGGATGCGACGGCTGCCGCCTTCCGCCCCGCCCCGGCCGCCGGGTCCCCCGCAGCTCGACTTCCCCCCGGTGAAAAACGGGCTCGACTACCTCACCAGCGTCGTAAAGCACCTGGACGAGACCGAGTCCGAGGTGACGCCCAGCGACGTGAAGTACGCCGTTCTCCACCTCCAGGCCGCAGTCGAGGTGCTGTTCAAGGCGCGACTGCTCGCCGAGCACTGGACCCTCGTCTTCACCCACCCCGGCGAGGCCAACCGGAAGGCCCTGGAGGAGGCCACGCTCAACAGTGTGTCCACCGACAAGGCCATTGCGCGGTTGCGGAACATCGTTGGCGTTCCCATTACCGACAAGGAGCAGAAGGCGCTCACCAAGCTCACAGAGGACCGCAACAAGCTCCAGCACTTCGGCCTGACCCACAACGCTCGCGCCGTCGAGGCCCGCGCCGGCGCCGTCCTCGACTTCTTGATCCACTTCATTGAGGACCAGCTCCTGCCTTATCTCGACGAACCAGAGATGGCGGAAACGGAGCGGGAGCTTGATGGTCTGCGCGAGGGGCTGAACAACATCAACTCCTACGTGCGTGAGCGGATGAACCGGATCGGTGGAGAACTGAAGGCAGAGGGGGTCGAAGCTCGCACCATCGAGTGCGTTTCCTGTCAGGAGACCGCCCTTGTGGTGCAGCCGCGTACAACCTCGGGGCTTCCAGACGACTGGGGCAACCGTGCGACATGTCGTTTCTGTTCCACGTCCTGGCCCCCGCAGGGTCTCCACATCCACTTTCGGGGAAGACCGGTGTGGGAGGAGGCAGACATCTGCCCGATGTGCGGTGAGGCGGCGCTCGGCATCGACGTTCGGGTCCGCAGCGAGCCCGAACCTGTCTACTTCTGTTTTGCCTGCTCCCACATCGCCAAGGAAATCGCACCCTGCGACGGGTGCGGCAAGCCGATTGACGTCTCGGACGAAGGTTCCGCGCCGCTGTGCCGCCCGTGCGAAGACGCATGGGGGCCCGGCCCCGCGGCCGAGTACGGGCCGCCCTACGAGGACCCGGCGGACTACGGCTTCGACGAGAACGCAGAACCGCCCGCCTACGAAAGCAGTTGGTTCCCCAGGAAAGGAGACGGAGCATGAGCCGAGCCCGCCAGGCGTTCCTCCTCGGGCGGCACCTGACGGAGGTTACCTGCGTCGAGGCGACCCTGGAGTACGTCCGCGGCGCCGAGTGGAGCATGTGAACTGGCCCGACGGCCCGCTCTACGAGATGTGCGCACGCCTGGACAATGCCTCGCTGGCCACCGCTTCACCGGGATGCGACCTGCGGTCCCGGCCCAGCGCAAGGCCCGTCGCCCGTACACGAATCGCGTCAGCACGCTCACGCTCTGACCATGATCGTTCTCAGTTTCGGCAGTGGGCCGGACCAAGCGACCCTTACGGAGCCAGTCCTAGGGAAAGACCACGCACAGTTACTGGAAGGCTGGGCTCAACCGGGAACTGGCGACAGTTGAATACGCGAGCCCACCCGTACCGAGGCCGGTCAACAACAGGCGAGCCTGAGCCACTGGGTGACATCGCATTGCCTGCCGGCGGACTCCCTCGCCCGCCCGGGGGTTGTGCCTGCGCCTCAACGTTCCGCCCAGGAACGGCAGGGGAAGGTGCTCAGGTCCGGCGTGGCAGTCTCGCCTGCGGCCAATCCGCCTCAAGAAGCAGGTCAAGCTTCTCGGCGTACACGAAGAGCAGCCTCGCATCTTCCTCGAGGTCCTCTAGGGTGCAGACAATGTTGGCGCCATCCTGCTTCCTGAAGAAGCGGGAGCGTATGACGCCCACGCCGTCCCAATTCCACCAGGAAGCGTGAACGGCATCGTCGCGGCGACGCTTGAGGTCGTTGGCCTCGCCCCACTGAAGGATATCGGCGAGTGCGGCGGCCTGTGGAATGCTCCTGCGGGATTGCGCCACCAGCAGTTTGTGAAGGTCGGACCATGTTTTGTCGACAAGCGAGAAGCCACCCTGCTCGTCTTTCAGTAGCAGTATGAGCCGCTTCATAGCCGCCTCGACATGGCCGCCGCCGACCACGATGGCGCCGATCAGCCCATAGAGGCGTGCACGGTAAGTGAGGTCGGCTTCGTCCGGGCCTCCGTGGCGCCCGATCCTGAAGGTGGAGATGTCCACGCTCGACCGGGCTTTGGGGGTGGTGATGTCCAGGTCGAAAGACGGTCCTCCGTCCAGCTGGGTGCTCATCCGGTAGCTGAGAGAGTGCCCGGGCGGGGGCCATTCATCTGACATACCTGGATCCTGTCGGCTCAGGCTCCCAGGATCCAGCGCTTTCTGCTCCAGCGCGCGTGCCGGCTCCGAATGGCCTGACCCGGCAGTGACCCTACTTCAGGGAAAGCCGGCAGATCGGCGCGCTTGGAGGCTGGGGTGGGGTGCGTCGGGCACCAGGGCTCCACAATGCTTCGAACGTCGCGTAGGGCAACCTCGGTTCCACGCCGACATCGCGGACATGCTCGCCAGGTTCAGCCTCAGGTCACCGTCTCCCCGCAGATGTCCTCGGCCGGAGAAGTCAAGACGTCGCGTGGGGCGGGGCGTCTCTGCCTCTGGCTCCTCACTCCGAAGCAGGAGGGTGAACATAAGAACTTGACAGGGAACGCGCCGGTGACCACCACGGCCATCCCCGCCAGGGGGCCTGTCTCCGTCGCAGCGGCGGCCGCACTGTCTGGGCCGGTGGTGTCGGCGGGGGGAGGGTTGGCGCCGGGCTCGGTCATGTTCACTCCGGTGCCGGCGAGTTTGTCCATGAGCGGGGCGAGTTCCGCGAGTTCCGTGACGATCGAGGGGGCTTTCTCCGCTCCGATGCCCTCGACCTGCTGCAACGCCTCAGCATCGGCGGCGCGGATGTTGTCCATGGTGGCGAAGTGGCGTGCGATGCGCCGGGACATGGAGCGGCCTGTGCCGCGGACGCCGAGCGCGCACAGCACCCGTGCCAGCGGCTGCTGTTTGGCTTTGGCGATCGAGGCGAGGAGGTTGTCGGTGCTGGTTTCGCCCATGCGCTCGAGGAGGAGGAGCTGTTCGCGCTTGAGGGTGAACAGGTCGGCGAGATCGGTGACCAGGCCTGCGTCGACGAGCTGCACGATGCGGGTGGTACCCAGGCCTTCGATGTCGAGCTGATCGCGGCCCGCAGCGTAGGCGAGGGAGGCGACCAGGTGGCAGTTGCGGCCCTGGGCGCACCGCCAGCGTTCCTCGCTCGTGTCGATGCCGGACCCGCAGCGGGGGCACCGCTCGGGGAAGGCGATGGGCTTCTCGCCGCCGGTGCGCAGGTGGGTGACCGGCGCTTCGATGCGGGGTATGACGTCTCCGGCGCGGTGGACCATGACGTGGTCGCCCAGGAGCAGGCCGCGGCGGGTGATGTCGGCCGGGTTGTGGAGGGTGGCGTAGGTGATGGTGGAGCCGTCGATCACCACTGGCTCGAGCACGGCGCGCGGGGCGATGACGCCGGTGCGGCCGACGTTCCACTCCACCTCCAGCAGCCGGGTGATCTTCTCCACGGCCGGAAGCTTGTAGGCGATCGCCCACCGGGGTGCGCGGGAGCCCGATCCGGCTGTCTGCCGGTCGGCGGCGAGGTCGGCCTTGATGACGATGCCGTCGATGCCGAACGGCAGCTCCGCACGCGCGGCGGCGATCTCCCTCACCCGGACAAGGACCTGCTCAGGGCTGTGGGCGAGCACGTCCGGGACGGCGGTCTGGGCGCTGGTGTGCACACCGAAGCCGGCGGCCAGCTTCATCAGGTCGCTGTGCGCGGATGTGGCTAGCCGTTCGGCAAGGGCCGGGTCGGTTTCGGGTATGGGCAGCAGGCCGTAGCCGAAGAACGTCATCGGCACCGTGTAGGTGCGCTCTTTGGCTCGCAGGGTGCCGGCGGCCGCGTTGCGGGGATTGGCGAACGGCTGTCCGCCGTGAGTCGTGCGCACCTCATTGGCGCGCTCGAACTGGGTATTGGTCATGAGGATTTCGCCGCGTACTTCCATGGTGACGGGCTCGGCCAGCGTCTCGGGCAGGCCCTCTATGGTGCCGATGGCGTGTGAGACGTCCTCTCCGGCCGTTCCGTCTCCGCGGGTGATCAGCTGGGTGAGGCGGCCGTTGCGGTAGCGGGCTGCGATGGCCAGTCCGTCCAGCTTCGGCCCCACGCTGAACCGTGTGACCTCACGCCCGATGCGGCGAGCCAAGGACGCGGTCCATGCGGTGAATTCCTCCGCGGAGAACACGTTGTCGAGGCTGAGCATCGGGACCGTGTGCGGCACATCGCCCTCGACCGCCCCGCCGGCGACCTTCCCGCTGGGGGACTCGGGCAGCGCCTGATCCGGGTGCTCGGCCTCCCACGCGGTGATCCCCCGCACCAGCAGGTCGTAGGCGTCGTCGTCCAGCGGGGAGGTGCCGCCTGCGTAGTATGCGGCCGCCGCGCCCACGGCATCCTTGACCGCCTGCGCGTAGGCTGCGGCATCCACGATCACTGCTGCAGAAGTCGTCATGTCCGGCATCTTGCCGCCCACCACTGACAATGGGCCCAGGCGTCCTGGTCCAGGCGTCGGTAACGGGCGACCGCGGCGTGACCGCGCCCCTTGAACGGCATCGCTCTATGCCGCCCGGCCGGCGGCGTGGGGACGTGCCGACACGTACCCCTGCGCCTGATCCCTCCGACTGGCCGCCGCGTACCTGACAACCGGCCAACTGTCCGCGGCCGTCGAGCTGTTCCGGCGGACCGTCGCCGACTGCCTGGAACGGCTAGGTCCCGACCATCGGACACCCTGGCCGCCCGGCAGAACCTCGCCGGTACGTACCGAGCTGTCGGCCGGTACGCGAAGTGCTTGAACTCGTCGAACTGAACCGCGCGGAGACGGAGCGGCTGCTCGGCCCCATGCACCCGGACACCCTCTTCGCACGCAACAACCTGGCGGCCGCGTACGGGGAGAACGGAGACCTCCTGCGGGCCCTGCCGTTGCTGGAACGGGAGGTCATGGACTGCGGGCAGGTGTTGGGAGACCTCCATCGCGACACCTTGGCCACGCGGGCGAATCTCTCGCTCGCCCTCCTGATCCTGGGTGACCCCGACCGCGCCCTGCCGCTGCTGGACGAGCCGTGGCCGACTATGAGCAGGTTCTCGGCCGCGATCACCCCGCCACCCTGACCGCCGCCGACAACCTTGCCGGCGTGTACGGGGAGAGCGGTCGGCCGGCTGAGGCCATCGCGCTGTACGAGTCGAACTGCGAGGGGAGGACGCGGGTGCTGGGCCCGCACCATCCGATGTCCTCGCCTCCCGCAACAACATCGCCGGCGTCGACCAGGCGGCCGGCTGGGTGGAGCAGGCCACCGCCCAGTACGAGGACATGCTGCGGCAGAGCGTGGACGTGCTCGGCCAGGACCACCGGCTCACCCGCACCGTCCGCCGGAACCTGTCGGCACTGACCCGCGCCGCCCGAGAGGACTGATCGGCTCCTCCGACGGGCGCGTCCAGGGCTGCCGCCACGGGTCCGGAACCGGCCGGGCCGGCACGACCCCGGCGGGCGCTGACGGCGGTCCACCGCGCCGCTGTCGGCGATCACCGGGAAGGTCGTGCGCAGTTCGGCGCCACATCAGCGCACCGCGTGCTCATTGGGCGAGTAGACCTCAGACGCCGGCGAGACTGGATATGCCGGACCCCGGCTCCGAAAACGGAAGGCGAGGCTGGAGTCGCCGGTCCCCGGCTTCGGAAGCCAGCGGGCTGGATGGACCGGGCCCTCGGCCGAGCCGTCGGCGGGACGGACTTGTACAACCGGCCCCCGACACCGCACTGTTGGCCGGTATTCGTCCAAACGATCAGGAGTCCCGGCTTGTCCTCCCACACCCCCGCGCCCGCGCCCGCCCACGTCGTCGACCCCGCCGGCGGCTGCC
>NZ_JBFAET010000228.1:0-13035 GCF_040642095.1 Streptomyces sp. NPDC020362 | reverse complement strand
TTGTTCTGTTGTTGTTGGTTTTTCTTGGGTGTGGTCGTCCTTGGGGGGGCCCGGGGGCCCGCTCCGTTCCGGGGGGGCGGGGCGCGGGGGGCGGGGGGCGGCCCCGGCCCCCGCGGAGCGAGATCGTTCAGACCCTGGACTGACCTCGGCGCAGGCCCAGTCCGGCCAGGACGGCGGCGGCCAGGACGATCGCCGCGTCCAGGGCGAGCACCGTGTGCACGCCCGACAGCAGGTCGTGCGACGTGGTGGCCAGGACGCCCAGCAGCGGAATGCCGACCGTGATGCCGACCTGCTGGGTGGACGTCACCAGGCCGGTGGCCAGGCCCTGTTCCTCGTCCGGGACACCGGAGGTGACGGTCAGGCCGTACGAGATGATCGCGCCCAGGTGGAACATGCTCGCCAGGGACACCGCCGCCGTGGCGAGCCAGACCGACCAGCCGTGGGAGTCCAGCAGGAGCAGGGTCGTGATCAGCGCACCCTGGCCGGTCAGCGAGCCGACCAGGGTGCGGCGGGCGCCGAAGCGGCCGATCACCCTCGGGGCGAGCGTGCCGGCGACGGCCGACAGCACGCCCTGGACGCCGAAGACCAGGCCGGTCTCGAACGCCGACAGGTGCAGGATCTCCTGGAGGTACAGGGTCAGCACGAAGATCACCGTCGACATCATCGAGAAGGTGACCAGACCGCCCACATTGCCCCAGGCCACCGTGCGGCGACGCAGCATGGGCAGCGAGACCAGGGGAGCGGTCGTACGGGACTCGACGACCGTGAACGCGGCCAGCAGAAGCAGTCCGGCGGCCAGGGCGACGATGACGTCCGCGCGGCCGAAGCCGTGGTCGGCGGCGGTGGACAGGGCGTAGATCAGGGACAGGAGGCCTGTGGTGACCGTGACCGCGCCGGGCACGTCCAGGCGGGGGCGGTCCGGGGTCCGGGACTCGGGCAGCAGAGCGGGGGCGAGCGGCAGCACGATCAGCGCGGACAGGGTGAGCAGGGCCATCGTGGAGCGCCAGCCGAGCGCGTCGGTCAGCATTCCGCCCGCGACCATGCCGACCGTGTAGCCCAGCGACATCACCGTGCCGGCGATACCGAGGGCACGATCGCGGGCCGGGCCCTCCGGGAAGGTGGTGGTCAGCAGGGACATGGCGGTCGGGACGATCGCCGCGGCGCCGAGGCCCTGTACGGCGCGCCCGGCGAGGAAGGACGCCGGGTCCCAGGCCAGGGTCGCCAGCAGGGAGGCCGCGCCGAACAGGGCCAGTCCGGTCAGGAACAGCTTCCGGCGGCCGTACAGGTCGCCGATGCGGCCGAACAGGAGCAGGAAGCCGCCGGAGGGAAGGGCGAACGCGGTGACCGCCCACTGGAGGGCGGTGCGGCTCATGCCGAGGTCGGTGCCGAGGTCCGGCAGGGCCACGTTCAGGACGGAGAAGTCCAGGGCGACCATGAACTGGGCCGCGCACAGGACGAAGAGAACGAGCTTGTCGCGCGTGGACAGCCGGGGACTGTCGAGCAGCTCTCGCGTGGGTGTGGTCGGGGTGGTGGTGTCGATCGCCATGGCAGGAGCATCGGGCGCGCGGAATACGGGTGGGGAGTCGGAACTTATGGTGGTGCCGGTACCACCAGACACGACGGGGGAGGGGCGGTACATGCCTGTTGCGGAGGCGATGAAGAACCACCGGCGGAACGAGCTGCGCGAGTTCCTGATGAGCCGGCGGGCCCGGGTCAGTCCCGAGGAGGCCGGTCTGCCGGCCGGCGGCGGCCGGCGCCGTACGCCCGGACTGCGCCGGGAGGAGGTTGCCGTGCTCGCCGGGGTGGGCGCCTCCTGGTACCAGTGGCTGGAGCAGGGGCGGGACATCTCCGTCTCCCCGCAGGTCCTCGACGCCGTCGCCCGCGTGCTGCGGCTGAGCAACGCGGAGCGGCGGCACCTGTACGGGCTGGCCGGGCTGAACCCGCCCGCACCCGAAGTGGCGCCCGAGAAACGGGACATGTGCGACGGGCTGCGGCGGCTGATCGACACCTGGATGCCGTATCCGGCGCACATCATGGACCGGTACTACAACTACGTGATGCACAACGAGGCCGCCGCGGTGGTGCTCGGCATGCGGTCGGACGTCCGCCAGAACTGCCTCGTGGACTTCTTCACCGACCCGATGTACCGGTCGCGGAGCAGGAGCTGGGAGCGGAACGCGCGCACGGTCGTCGCCCAGTTCCGGGCCGCCTGTGCCGCCAACCCGGACGACGACGGGTTCCGGGAGGTGCTCGCCGAGGTGACGGCCGTGAGCCCGGAGTTCGTGGCGCTGTGGGCCGAGCAGGACATCGAGGACCAGGGGCAGGTCCGCAAGGAGCTGGCCCATCCGGTGGCCGGGCTGCTGGTGGTGGAGTCCACCGTCCTGAAGGTCCCGGCCCGGCCCGACCTGTTCATCGTGCTGCACACCCCGCTGGACGAGGCGAACACCGCCGAGAAGCTGGAATGGCTGGCCTCCCCGGAGGGCAGGCGGGGCACGATGTACCCCGTGGCGGGGTGAGCGGGCGCTGACTTCGTATGCTCAGGGCATGACCGACAGCAACGCGCTCGACCCCGAGGACCGCAAGATCGTCACCCTGGCCCGTTCCGCCCGGGCCCGCAACGGTGTGCCCGAGGGGGCGGCCGTACGGGACGAGACCGGGCGGACGTACGTCGCCGGGTCGGTGGAGCTGGCTTCGCTGAAGCTCAGCGCCCTGCGGACCGCCGTCGCCATGGCCGTGGCGTCCGGGGCGACCTCGCTGGAGGCGGCCGCGGTGGTGAGCGAGACGGAGAGCGTCGCCGCCGAGGACCGGGCGGCCGTGGCCGATCTGGGCGGGGCCGGGACGCCGGTGCTGCTCGCCGGGCCCGACGGAGCCGTGAAGCTGACCGTCCCGGCGGGCGCCTCGTAGTAGCAGCCGGTCCGGAAGGGCGCTCCGGAGCAGCAGCCGGTCCGGGACGGCACTCCGGAGCAGCAGCCGGTCCGGGACGGCACTCCGGAGCCGCCGTTCCGGGCAGGCGCTTAGGAGCAGCTTGTCCCGGCGGGCGCCCCCGAGCAGCCGTTACCGGCAGGTGCTCCCGAGCAGCCGGTCCGGGCGGGCGTCCGGAGTAGTCCGGAATTCATCCTTGCCGTCGCCCGCCTCTCGCGCATCAATGGAGCCGTAACTCCCGACGATCCGTCAGATCCGCACCGCCGCCGCAGCGTGTCCGCACCCACCTGCTCAGGCCTGCCGTTCGTCGGCGCACCTTCCGACCATCCCCACATGGCATCCCCCACAGGGAAGGGAAGCGGATCCCCATGATTGGCATGCGCACAGCAACAGGTGCGGCGCTGGCCGCCGGTGTCCTCGCGGCCGCCGGCCTGGCCTTCGCGCCCACCGCGGCCGCCGTCACTCCCCAGACGGCGACCATCAACGCGAGCTGCGGCATCTTCGGCGGTGGCGCGGCCACGCTCACCGCCACCCAGAGCGGCACCTCGGCCACCATCACCCTCACCTCCACCGCGGTCAAGGCGCCGGTCGCGGTGGCGGCGGACTCCATCACCTCCAAGCTCACCCTGGTCAAGGCGAGCGGCGGCACCACCGTCTTCACCGGCACGAAGAACCCGGCCATGGCCGCCGGCGACCCGGTCAGCGCCGGCCCGCTCAGCGGCACGGTGGCCTCCGGCGACAGCCTCGAGGCATACGGCGGCTCGCTGCAGATGACGATCTTCGGGATCAACGTCACCTGCAAGGCGACCGGCAAGCAGTCACCCGGCCCGTTCGTGTTCGACTGAGCGACCCGAGTGACCTGAGTGATCCGTTCCGGATAGTTCCGGATCTCCCGGGGATGCCGCAGAAACTGATGATCCGTCAGCTTTCTGCGGCATCTCCATTGACTTCTCACGCGGGCTCCACATCAATGCCCCCTGTCGGCGCAGATGAGCCGCTGCGCCCGCAACCCTCAGGAGGGGGCCCATGGGTCCGACACCCCGAAGAACCCGACGGTGGCGCTGGGCGTCACTGCTCGGGGCGACCGCTCTCGCGGTCACCGCGGGCGGCGCGCTGGCCTGTCCGGCCGGTGCCGCCGGTACCAACGTGGACTTCGCCACGCACTGCATCCCGCCCGCCGTCGCGGGCATCCCGCCGATCGACGGCACCACCACCGCGAGCGTGTCGGTGGACAACACCAGCCCGAAGGTCGGCGACACCGTCACCGTGACCTACACCGTGGTCACGGCCGCCGCCAGCAACCCCACCGACCTGGCCCTGCCGGCCGACATCATGACCCCGACCGGCAAGGTCACCCTCGGCGGCGCCCAGACCGGCGACGTCACCGTCGCCGGACCGAAGAAGAACCCGCCGGTGCCGGGGAAGGCCGCCTTCCCGTCCTTCTCCATGACCGGCACGTTCACCGTCACCAAGGCCGGCCAGATCAAACTCTCGCCGGGCGACTACAACATCCACACCAGCTACATCCTGGAGCTGGACACCCCGTGCACGGTCACCAACCCGCCCGCGCCGGCCTCCGAGACGCTCACGGCGACCGACGGGACGCCCGCCAACACCCGTGCCATCTCGCTCGGTTCGGCCTCCGGTGACCCGGGTGCCGCTGTGACCGTCAGCGGCAGCAACTTCACGCCCGGTGCCACCGTAACCCTGGCCGGGCGGGCCGGCAGCAACCAGACCGCGGACACCGCCACCGTGACCGCGAACGCCCAGGGCTCCTTCAGCGGCTCGCTGGTCGTCAACGACAAGACGACGACCGGGATCGTGGCGTACGAGGGCGGCTCCTGGAGCGCGGACAAGGGCGCGGGCCCCGCGGCCTACGTCGTCAACGACAACACGCCCGTTCCGGCCGGCAGCCAGAAGCTGACCACCACCGTCAAGGCGGGCACCCTGTCCATGTCCCAGGCCGGGGACGCCGTGGCACTCTCGGCGGTCGACTTCGGCAAGGGCGGGGCCTCGACCGGGTCCCTCAACGCGGTGACCGTCAAGGACTTCCGCGGCGGGCCGGCGGGCTGGTCCCTGACCGGCAAGGTCAGCGACTTCACCGGTCCCGGCGCCAAGATCGACGCGAGCAAGCTGAGCTGGACCCCCGCCTGCGCGACCAAGGCGGGCAGCCCCAGCACCTGCAAGGCCGGTTCGACGGGCACGGTGGGCACCTCGGGAGCGACCCTCGCGTCGACCTCCGACTCCACGCTCACCGGCGGTGAGTTCACCGTCGACGCCGGACTCTCCCTGGACGTACCGGCGTTCACGCCCCCGGGCTCGTACTCCGGCGTCCTGACCCTCACCCTCACCTGACCCGCACCCGCACTCCGGTGGCCGGGCGCCCCGCCGCACCACGGGGCCGCGCCCGCCCGACCGCCCGACCCGAGCCCATGGGGGGTCCGCACCCATGCGCAAGCCGCACGTCCTCCTCCTGAGCCTCCTCGGCCCGGTCCTCGGCCTGCTCTGCGGCATCACCGCCGTACCCGCCGGGGCCGCCGACAACGGCAGCTGGTCCGTCTACCCGGCCGCCTCGAAGATCGCCGCGCGCCCGTACTTCTACCTCTCCGCCGACCCGGGCCAGACCCTCACCGACAAGGTCGTCATCGCCAACAAGACCGGCAGTCCGCTCGCCTTCCGGCTCTACGCCGCCGACGCCTACAACACCGCCCGCGACGGCGGTTTCGCCGTGCGCACCCCGAAGGAACGCATGCGCGGGGTCGGCGCCTGGGCGAAGCCCGCCGGGTCACGCATCACCGTTCCCGGCCACCGGAGCGTCACCGTTCCGTTCACCCTGCACGTGCCCCAGGGCGCCGAACCCGGCGACCATCCGGGAGCGATCGTCGCTCTCGACGAGAGGATCGCTCCCGGCAGCGGGAAGTTCGCGCTCGGGGTGCAGCAGGCCGTCGGCGCCCGCGTCTACCTCCGCGTCAGCGGTCCCACGCTCCCCGCGCTCTCGGTCGAGCACGTGCGGATCGGCCACCACCAGCCCCTGGTGCCGGGCCTCGGCGACAGCACCGCGACCATCACCTACACCCTGCACAACACCGGGAACGTCACCCTCGACCCGAAGGTGCGACTGAAGGCGCGGGGGCTGTTCGGCCGGACGCTGCTCGACCGCGACCTGACCCGGGTCCCCTCCGAGCTGCTGCCCGGGCAGCGCGTACGGCTCACCGAGGCCTGGCACGGCGCGCCCCAGCTCGACCGGGGCGACATCACGCTGACCGCGAGCGCACCGGGCACCCGCCAGTCGGCGAGCGCCTCCTTCCTCGCGCTGCCCTGGCTGCTGGCCGGGCTGGTGTTCGTGGCGGGGGTGGTGACCGGGGTGTTGCTGGTCAGAGCGCGTCGGGGCCGCGCTCGCCGGTCCGCACCCGCACGACGGTCTCCACGGGCATCGACCACACCTTCCCGTCCCCGATCTTCCCCGTCTGCGCGGACCTGACGATCGCGTCGATCACGTCGTCGGCGACCGCGTCCTCGACCACGACCTCGATGCGGATCTTCGGCACCAGGTCGACGCGGTACTCCGCCCCCCGGTACACCTCGGTGTGGCCGCGCTGGCGGCCGTAGCCGCTCGCCTCGGTCACGGTCAGACCGCGCACGCCCAGCTCCTGCAGGGCGGTCTTGACCGCGTCGAGGCGGTACGGCTTCACGATCGCGGTGATGAGCTTCATCGCTGGGGGGTGACCTTCTGGGCGGTGGGGACGAGAGAAGAGGAGACCGGGGCGCCGTGGCCCAGGACTCCGTGATCGTAGGCCGTCTCGGCGTGCACCGTAAGGTCCAGGCCGGTGTGCTCCTGCTCCTCGCTCGCGCGCAGACCCATCGCCCGGTCGATCAGCTTGCCGAGGCCGTACGTCACCGCGAACGCGTACCCGGCCACGACCACGACGGCCAGCAGCTGCCTGCCGAGCGGGGCGAGACCGCCGCCGTAGAACAGGCCCTCGGCGCCGCCGGTCATCGCCTTCTCGGCGAACAGACCGATCAGCAGGGTGCCGATGACGCCGCCGACCAGATGGACGCCGACGACGTCCAGCGAGTCGTCGTAGTTCAGCCGGAACTTCCAGCTCACCGCGTACGAGCAGACGACGCCGGCGGCGAGGCCCACCACGAGGGCGCCGAGCAGGGAGACGGTGCCGCAGGACGGGGTGATCGCGACCAGACCGGCCACCGCGCCGGAGGCCGCGCCGAGGGTGGTCGGGTGGCCGTCGCGCCGCTGCTCCACGAAGAGCCAGCCGAGCAGACCGGTGCAGCCGGCCGCGAGGGTGTTGAGGAACGCGGCTGCCGCGAGGCCGTTCGCGCCGAGCGCCGAGCCGGCGTTGAAGCCGAACCAGCCGAACCAGAGCAGACCCGCGCCGAGGACCACCATGGGCAGGTTGTGCGGGCGCATGGCGTCCTTCTTGAAGCCCAGGCGCGGTCCGAGAACCAGACACAGGGCGAGACCGGAGGCCCCGGAGGTGATCTCCACCGGCAGACCGCCCGCGAAGTCGAGCGCGCCGAGCCCGTCGAGGATCCAGCCGCCCGGGCCCCACACCCAGTGCGACACCGGAACGTATACGAGCAGCGTCCACAGCGGGACGAAGACCAGCCAGGCCGAGAACTTCGTACGGTCGGCGACCGCGCCGCTGACGAGCGCCGCCGTGATGATCGCGAAGGTGAGCTGGAAGGTGGCGAAGAGGAGGGTGGGCACGGTGCCGTGGACGCTGCCGGGACCGAGGCCGCTCATGCCGACGTGCTCGAGCCCGCCGATCAGCCCGCCGCCGATGTCGTCGCCGAAGGCCAGCGAGTATCCGGCCGCCAGCCACACCACGGTCACCAGGGCGATCGACACGAAGCTCATCATCAGCATGTTGAGGACGCTCTTCGTGCGGACCATGCCGCCGTAGAACAGGGCCAGGCCCGGAGTCATCAGCAGGACGAGGGCGGTGGCTGCGAGCAGCCATGCGGTGTCGCCGGTGTTCACGTGCGCGGCGGCGAGGGTCACGGGCGTCTCCAACGGTGTGTGGGCTCGTCAGAGGGTCACCGGTGGGAGTTTCCGGTTGCGTACGGGTGCGTTTCCGTGACGTTTCGTTGCGTGGGGGTTTCCGAAAGCTCACGTGCGGGCGCGGTGCGCCCCACTGGTACGGCGCGGCTTCGTGGATCAGGGAGAATGGTCACCATGAGCGTTCGTACCCAGTCATCCGAGCAGCCGGCCGAGACCGCCCACCGCGCCGGCTTCGCCTGCTTCGTGGGCCGTCCCAACGCGGGCAAGTCCACCCTCACGAACGCTCTGGTCGGGCAGAAGGTGGCGATCACCGCGAACCAGCCGCAGACCACGCGGCACACGGTGCGCGGCATCGTGCACCGGCCCGACGCCCAGCTCATCCTGGTGGACACCCCTGGCCTCCACAAGCCGCGCACGCTGCTCGGCGAGCGGCTCAACGACGTCGTACGGACGACGTGGGCGGAGGTCGACGTGATCGGCTTCTGTCTGCCCGCGAACGAGAAGATCGGCCCCGGCGACCGCTTCATCGCCAAGGAGCTGGCCGGGATCAGGAAGACCCCGAAGGTCGCCATCGTCACCAAGACCGACCTCGTCGACTCCAAGACCCTCGCCGAGCAGCTGATCTCCATCGACCAGCTGGGCAAGGAGCTGGGCTTCGAGTGGGCGGAGATCGTGCCGGTGTCGGCGGTCGGCGACAAGCAGGTGGGCCTGCTGGCCGACCTGATCGTTCCGCTGCTGCCGGAGGGCCCGGCGCTCTACCCCGAGGGCGACCTCACGGACGAGCCCGAGCAGGTCATGATCGCGGAGCTGATCCGCGAGGCGGCCCTGGAGGGCGTCCGTGACGAGCTGCCCCACTCCATCGCCGTCGTCGTGGAGGAGATGCTCCCGCGTGAGGACCGGCCTGCGGACCGGCCGCTTCTCGACATCCACGCCAACCTCTACATCGAGCGGCCGAGCCAGAAGGGGATCATCATCGGTCCCAAGGGCAAGCGGCTGAAGGAGGTCGGCATCAAGTCCCGCAAGCACATCGAGGCGTTGCTCGGTACGCCGGTCTTCCTGGACCTGCACGTGAAGGTCGCGAAGGACTGGCAGCGGGATCCGAAGCAGCTCCGCAAGCTGGGCTTCTGATTCCTCTGCCCACCCGCCCACCCGACTCGGTGGGATGAACAGCGACCCTCACGGGGCTCCGCCCCGGACCCCGCGAGCCCACCGGTGACGGGAGCCGTCCGTCCAGGACCCGTCGGGCCCGCGTCCGTCTGTCCAGGGTGCCCTTGCCGGGGGCCGTTCGTACAGGGGACTGCGAGCTGGGTCACCGGCCGCAGTACCCGGCCGTGTGGACGGCCAGGGACACCGGCGCCCTGAAGCCCGCTCGGCTCACTTCGCGCCCCGCTCGGCCCACTCCCTGCCCCGGGCCGGCTCGTTCCACGCGCCGCTCGGCTCCCTTCGCGCCCCGCTCGGTTCGCTCGCTGCCCAGGGCCGGCTCGCTCCGCGCCCCGCTCGGTTCGCTCGCTGCCCAGGGCCGGCTCGCTCCGCGCCCCGCTCGGTTCGCTCGCTGCCCAGGGCCGGCTCACTCCGCGCCCCGCTCGGTTCGCTCCCTGCCCAGGGCCGGCTCACTCCACGCCCCGGATACGGCCCACCAGCACCGCCCCGGCCAGCCCGACCACCGCCGCCACCAGGTACAGCACCCGGTAGCCGCCGAGGTAGGTCACGATCGGCGCGGCGAGGGCGGGCGCCGCCACCTGGGGCAGGGCGTTGGCCACGTTGATCACGCCCAGGTCCTTGCCCCGGTCCAGGGCCTTCGGCAGCACGTCCGTCATCAGGGCGAAGTCGACCGAGGTGAACACGCCGAAGCCGATACCGAGGACCGCGGACGCGACGATCGCGCCCGGCCAGGTCTGCCAGCCGGCCAGCGCCGCCGTCGCCACCGCCATCAGCACGCCCGACCACACCACGAACGGCTTGCGCCGGCCCACCCGGTCCGACCACGCCCCGCCCGCCACCACGGTCGCCATCAGCGTCAGGCCGTTGACGGCCGTCAGGATCAGCACGCCCCGGTCGGGGTCGGCGTAGTGCAGACGGTCCCGCAGGTAGTAGAGGAGATAGAGCAGTACCAGCGCATTGCTGAGGTTGATCAGAAAGCGGGTCAGCCAGGCCCAGCCCAGGTCGGGATGGCGGCGCGGGCTCAGCCAGAAACCCGTGAGGAAGGTCCGCCAGGACCAGGGCGGGCGGTCGTCCGCCGGCAGGCGCAGGTCCTCGTAGCGGCCCACGTACGGGAGTACGCCCGCGACCGTGAAGACGGCGCATGCCGCATAGCCCGTCCCGATGCCCCCGGCGGCGGTCGCCAGGCCGGTGCCGCCGACCACCCCGAGGATCTGCGCCGCCCCCAGCCAGCCGCCCACCCGGCCCCGCTGGAGCCTCGGCACCCGGTCCGGTACCGCCGCCGTGACCGCCGCGAAGGCCGCGTTCAGGGTGAGCTGGACCAGACACCAGCCCAGCGTCATCGTCCACAGGCCGTCCGCCTGCGCGAGCAGCAGCAGACACAGGGCGCCGGCCGCCGCCCCCGCGACGATCCAGGGGGTGCGCCGGCCCCACCGGGACGTCGTACGGTCCGACAGCGCGCCGAAGAGAGGGTTCGCCAGCAGGGAGACCACCGCTCCGATGCCGGTCACCCACGCCAGCATCGTCTCCTTCGACATCCCGGTGCCGGGGGCGAAGTCCCCCGCCTGGGAGGCGAGCAGGATCTGCAGGGGGCCGAACCAGCCCACCCAGATCGCCCCGTTGGCCAGCGACAGCGCCGCCGTCCAGCCCCGGCCGACCCGTTCGACCGGCTCGGTGAGCGCGGCCGAGGCGCGGGCGGTGGTCATCTCTGCGCCCGCAGCACGTCCCGGAACCAGTCGTAGGAGGCCTTGGGGGTGCGCTTCAGGGTTGCGGGGTCGTCGAAGTCCACATGCACGAGGCCGAAGCGGCGTGCGTAGCCCTCCGCCCACTCGAAGTTGTCCAGCAGGGACCACACGAAGTAGCCGCGCACGTCCACACCGGCCTGCAATGCCGCGTGCAGCGCGCGGACGTGGCCGTCGAGATAGGCGATCCGGTCCTGGTCGTCGATGCCCTCGTAGGAGCAGCCGTTCTCGGTGATGACGATGGGCGGCAGCCGGTCGCCGTAGCGGTCGCGGAAGCCCGTGAGCAGCTCGGTCAGCCCCTCGGGGACGACGGGCCAGCCGAAGTCGGTCACCGGCCGGCCCTCGATCTCCCGCACGGAGAAGGGGAGTTCGGCGGGCAGGGTCAGGCCGCCGAACTCGATCTCGGTGCCCTGCGGGGCGCCCACCCGGGTCGGTGCGTAGTAGTTGACGCCGTACCAGTCGACCGGCTCGCCGATGATCTTCAGGTCCGCCTGGACGTCGCCCGGCATCGCCTCGGCCAGGCCCTCGGGGTAGGCGCCGAGGATGACCGGGTCGGCGAACAGGCGGTTGAGCAGGAGGTCGTAGAAGGCCGCCGCCTCCTGGTCGGCCGGTTCCGCGGAGGCGGGCCAGGTCGGGCCGTGGGAGTTGGCGATGCCGATGTCCGCCGCCCCGGCGGCGCGCAGGGCCTGCACCGCGAGGCCGTGGGCGAGGAGCTGGTGGTGGGCCACCGGGAGGGCGTCGAAGAGGAGCCGCCTGCCGGGGGCGTGGGCGCCCAGGGCGTGGCCCAGCAGGGTGTGCTCGGCGGGCTCGTTGAGGGTGATCCACTTGCCGACGCGGTCGCCGAGGCGCCCGGCCACCACGGACACGTGGTCGGCGAACCGGGCGGCCGTGCCCCGCTCCAGCCAGTCCAGCGCGACGGGCAGGTCCCAGTGGAAGAGAGTGGGCACGGGCTGCACGCCCGCCGCGCACAGCTCGTCCACCAGGCGGTCGTAGAAGTCCAGGCCGCCCGGGGACTTCACCCGGGGCCAGGAGATCGAGAACCGGTACGCGTCCACGCCGAGGCCGGCGAGGAGGGCCACGTCCTCCCGGTAGCGGTGGTAGTGGTCGCAGGCCACCTCCGCCGTCGAGCCGTCCTTCACCCGCCCCGGCTCCGCCGTGAACACGTCCCACACGGACGCCTCGCGCTCGTCGGCTCCGCCCTCGATCTGGTGGGCGGAGGTCGAGACACCCCACAGGAAGCCGGCCGGGAAGCGGGGGATCGGATTGCCTGCATCAGTCGCCATGGCCGGGATCATCCTTACCCCCGGTAACGGAAGTCAACGCCCGCGCGTGAAACAGCGGTTACCGGCATCACGGCATCCGGCGGCCACCGTGCGACTCTTTATGATCATCGGATGATCGAAGGCAGACTTGTACGACTGCGTGCCCTGAGCGCCGCGGACCTCGACGCTCAGCTGCGCTGGCGCAACGACCCCGAGGTGGTGCACTGGGCCAGTGGCGGCCACCCCGGCTTCGGGCCCGTGACCCGGGAGGCGCTGGAGCGCTTCCACGAGGCCCGGCTGTGCGAGGACCCCCGGGGCGGGGCCACCTTCACCGTCGAGGAGCTGGACGGCTCACGCCCGATCGGCATGGCGGACTACCGCGACGTCGACCCCTTCGCGGGCCGGGCGACCGTCGGCATCACCATCGGCGAGCGCGACCGCTGGGGCGGCGGTTACGGCTCCGAGGCGCTGCGGCTGCTGCTGGGCCACCTGTTCGGGGCCTGCCGGCTGCGGCGGGTCGAGCTGGACACCTGGAGCGGCAACGAACGCGCAGTGCGGGCCTTCAGCCGCCTCGGGTTCGTCGAGGAGGGGCGCCGGAGGGCGGCCGTGCGGGTGGGCGACGCCTGGTACGACACCGTGGAGTTCGGACTGCTCGCCGAGGAGTGGGAGCAGCCGGCGCCGGCCTAGGCACCCTCCTTCAGCACCCGTGAGACCAACTCCCGTTGATCCTCGGTCAGCCGGGGGTCGGCCGCGTACACCGTGCGGCCGTCCACCGTGATCTCGTAGCGGAAGCCGTCCGGGACCCCGGCCGGGGGCGTGCCCTGGCCGGACGCGAGCACGCGCCTGGCCAGGGCCTCCCACTCGGCGGCGTCCGGCCGGGCCGAGGTGTCCACCTCGGCCCGGCGTTCGATGCCTGCGAAACCGCCCGTGC
>NZ_JBFAET010000227.1:0-13047 GCF_040642095.1 Streptomyces sp. NPDC020362 | reverse complement strand
GTCCTACGTCGACGAGCACGCCCGATTCCTCGCACTGGCCGTACGCGAGGACTGACGGCCGGAGCGGGTCGGCCCCTGTCCCGTGAGGGCCGACGAACAGACCGGGTCAGCCCAGTTCCGTGAGCGCCGACGACCAGGATGGGTCACCCCAGTTCCGTGAGGGCCGCCGGGTCACCCCTGGCCGGCGACGGCCGCCGCGAAGGCGTCGGGGTTGTCGAACATGACGTTGTGTCCGGCGCCCGGCACCGTCATCACCCGGACTCCGGCGGCTTCCAGATCCATCCGGCCCGGGAGTTCGCCGCTGTGCTCGCCCTGGAGGTAGACACGCTCGATCGCGAGCCCTTTCAGCATCGTGCGCATCACGGGGTCCGAGCCGCGGCGGAGGCCGACGGCACTGCGGTGCAGGGCGCGCGGATCGGCCAGCCGCATGGTTGCCGCCCACAGCGGGCCCACGGCCGCGAGCACACGCGCGTACTGCTCTTCGACGAACTCGTCCTCCCCGTAGGCGGCGATCCCGCTGCTGGCGGCCGTCGGCGGCGGGAAGGCGTCGAGGTTGGCCTCCGCGAGGACCAGGCGGGCGACGAGATCGGGCCGCCGGTGGGCGAGCACGATGGCGACGGCGCCGCCCATGCTGTGCGCGACCAGCTCGGCGCCCGTGACGGCGGCCTGGTCCAGTGCGACCGCGACGGCGTCGGCATGCTCGTCCAGCGTGTAGCCGAAGTGCTCGGGCCGGTCGCTGATGCCGTGCCCGGGCAGGTCCACGAACAGGCTGCGCCGGCCCGCGAGTCCGGGGTGGGACGCGATGTGGGCGTGGTACACGGCCGAGATGGATCCGAGTCCGTGCAGGTACACGCGCACGGGCTCGGCTCCGGGCGCCTCCGTCCACCGGATCTTGCTGCCCTTGTCGTCGAATGCTGCCTGTTTCACGGTGCCCCTCCCCGGCGTCTGCACTGCATCCGACGATACCTCGGATTCGATGTATAGCGACAACGAAATATCGACCTACCGATGTACAACGGATCTACGAGAGAATGCGGTCATGCTGGAACTCGCCATCCTCGGTTTCCTGTACGAAGCCCCGCTGCACGGTTACGTCCTGCGCAGGCACATCGCCGCCCTCACAGGCCATGTGCGGCCCGTCGCCGAGAGCACGCTGTACCCGGCGATCAAGCGACTGGAGAAGGCCGGCCTCCTGGCACGGGCCACCGAGCCCGGAGCCGTGGCCGCGCCCCGTCACGTCCTGACGCTCACCGAGGAGGGCAGGCAGGAGCTGCGGCGCCGCCTCGCCGACCCCGGGCAACGCGAGATCACCGACGAGAACCAGTGGTTCACGCTGCTCTCGTTCCTGCGGCACCTGGACGACCCCGCGGCCCAGACGGCCGTGCTCAGGCGCCGGCTGGACTTCCTGGAGGAACCGGCGAGCTTCTTCTACGACGGCGACCGGCCGCTGCCCGCCGAGGAACTGGACGACCCGTTCCGGCGCGGCGTGCTCACCATCGCACGTGCCACGAGCCGGGCCGAACTCACCTGGCTGCGCGACACCCTCCGCTCACTCGAGGCTGTCGGCCGCTGAGGCACCCAGGTGCCGGACCGGACAGCCGCCCGCCCCTGGAGTCGGGCGCGTGCCCAGGCCGGCCACCCGGTATCCGTCCGGATACCCCTTGATCTCCCAGTTCTGCCGCGCGAAGTGCGGCGCGCGGCGTGGCGGCAGCAGCCGGACCAGCCGACCGCGCGTCCGCACGGCGCGGCGCACGAACGCGGAGACGGCCCGGCCCGGCGGCTCGTAACGGAAGGCACGCAGCAGAGGCTCGTCGAGCAGGGCGCGCGTCGCCGTGCGCAGCAGGGGTGCCAGCGGGCGCGGATACCAGGACGCCATCAGGTCGAGCGTGGCGTCGGAGACCCGTCGGGCCTGCTCGTCCCACCCGAAGTGGGCCTCTTCGTAGGAGTCGAGGAGGGCCTCGAACTCCTCGTAGGCCTCGGGGATGGCGGGGATGCCCAAGTGCCGGCCGAGGGTGCGGTAGTACTCGGTGGAGGCGACGATCTCGTGCCGGGACAGGCGGCGCCAGCCGTAGGTGTCGATCCAGCGCCTGGGCATCACGACGAAGGTGGACAGCACGTACCGCATGTCGTCGTCGCTGATGTCGTAGCTGCGGTGCATCTGGTTGATGCGGCGGATCGCGGTCCGGCCCTCCGCGCTGGCGAAACCGTGTTCCACCACGGCGTCGAGGAGCAGCACCGTGTCGTCGTAGCGCTTCTGTGTGCGCTCGGTCAGCTCCGCCGTCTGCGCGAGCAGCCGCCCGACGCTGGGAACGGCGTAGGTGCGGTACAGCGCCAGCTCCAGAGCCCTTGTGTAGTCCCAGGGAAATTCGAACGCGACGCTGAGCCGGTAGATCTCCGGAGCATCCGCCACCGGGTCCATCCGACGGATCTGCTCGAGCCGTCCGAAGCGCTTCACCGCATAGCCCCCTCTCTGCCGCCGAAGCTCCAACTCTACGTTGAGCAGCAGCAAATGGGCGATGAGGGGCACCCCTTCCAGGGGGTAGGGGGCGCACGTGTTCGACGGGATGCGCACCTGCCCCGTCGAATCCCGCGCCTCCCCGCGCACGGAGGCATCCGGCGCTTCCGACCGGCGCGCACACAACGTGTTCGAAGCCGCGGCTGCATGTGCGGCGGCCCGCGCCATAGGACGATCGGGACCCGATCGGGGTGGGCGGGCGCCCGGATGTCGCGGGAGGCACTGCCGTCCGGGGTACGCGGGCCGGCGTGCCGGGCGGCCCCGGCGCTCGCCCCGAAGGCCCGGCGGATCGCCTTCCGGGGCAGGACGGCCCAAGTCACCTCCGGCGGCTTTCGGCCGGAGCGGATCACCGCGTCGACCGGTGGTCATTTCGCCCCCGTCCAGGTGGAAACCTGCAGCTCCGCGTGGTGTGCGGAGTCGTGACAAGCCCCTTCCGCTCGCACTAGGGTGCGCCGACGGACGAATCACTGGGGAGGCAGGGATGGCCGGAACGGACGATGAGGCCGTCGCCGCCGCGGACGAGGCGCTGTATGTGCTCACGGCGGTACTGCTGACGCCTGCGCAGTTTCCGAGCGTGCTGGGCGACGACTATCCGGAGGCCTGCGCGGCGCTGGGTATGGCACCGCGCGCCGACGGATACGGCCTGGTGCTCGGGCAGGACGGTGACGGAGCTCGCTGGACGGTCGTGATCGACGACGTCTCGCTGGTCGCCGTGGCGATCGCGTCCTGGGACTGCGGCATGGAGTACGAGCTGTCGCCGGACGAGCGCACGGTCGTGGCCGCCCTGCCGGGCTGGCCGCTGGCGGTCGCCGTCGCCGCTCCCGGTGTGCCCGCGCCGCACGACCCGGCTCCCGAGATCGCGGACGGGCCCGCGCTGACGCCGCCGGACACCGAATCCTGGGGGCCGGCCCAGCGGCGCCTGGGCGCCGACGAGATCGCCCTGCAGTGGGCGGTGTGGCGGGAACAGATCGGCGACGACTACTTCCCCTCGCCCGCCGCGCAGGCCGCGCCAGCGGAATCCACTGCGGACGGCGCGGTCGACGACATGGCGGACAGTACGGCGGACGGTGCGACGGCCAGCGCCGCGGACGGCGCCGCAAGCGAACCGAAGAGCGGTCACCGGGGCGTGCGGCGGGTACTGGCAGAGGCACGCGCCTACGTAGACTCACCGCCGCCGCTGGGGCGGGTGCGCTCGTCGTTCGCCCCCGGGGACGCCCGCACGCTGCGTGCCGACGGCCCCGGATGGTCCATGGTGGCCCGCACCGACGACATCGCGTTCGTCCTGCTCGACGAGGAGCCCGGCGAGGTGCTGCCGGTGGGCCGGGGACCGGAGCTGCCGGGGCTCCTGGAGGCGCTCGACAAGATGGCCGTGCGCCCCAGTTGATCCCGCGGGGGCCGCATTCTCCGTGGAGTACGGCCCCCCAGTACGCCGAGCGAGCTTGTGGAAGCCTCGCCGAGTGGCCCCGCGAGCGCCTCGCCGAGCAGCCCCGCGGGCGTCTCGGCGAGCGGCTCGGGCCGCCTCACCCGTCGGTCAGCGGCCGAGTTCCTTGCGCGTGACCCGGCGGAGCCTGCGCCGCTGCGAGGGGTCCAGCGTCAGGTACGCGGCGGCCGGAACCCCCACCACGACCAAGAACGCCACCCACCAGGGCAGCCATATCAGCAGGATCAGACCGACCGCCACACCCCCTGCGGCGATCTTCGCGGTCTTGGACATGAGCATCCTCCTTCGGGGCCACTGCCGCTCTCTGTTCTGGAAACGGTCCCGCGCTCCCGGCGGTTCCGGATCTCGACCCTGAGACTTCCCTGAGACCCGTCCCCTAGTGGGCCAGGTCACAGCCTAAGCCTTCGAGGTGCGCTCCGGGCGTGCTGTAGCGTCGCCACCTCCGAGCAGGTAGTCAAATTTGAGGAGTGCGCCAGAGCTGTGCAGAGGATTCCCACGGCACCACCCTCCGAGCTGTCCGAACTGGCCCGCTGCTGCGCGGTCTTCCTGCCGTCCGACCCCGCCCGGTCCGGTCTGATGGCCTTCTGGCGGCCGGACGGCGAGGCGCTTCCCGATGTCACCCGAGGGTCCCTCTCGGAGCTGGAACTGGTGCTGCCCGCCCCGGGCCGGACTGTCCAGCGGGTACGGCTGCCTGCCCTGCTGCTTCCGGTGGGCACCGCCCTGCCGCTGCTCGCCTGCGCGCGTGCCGAGCCGGAGTGCCACCCGGCCACAGCCTTCTGGGGCACCGCCGGTCTGCTGGCCCTGCACCTTCTGGCACGCGGTCTGCTCCTGCCCGGCCTCTCAGCGGGGGATCACGACGCATGGCGGGTGGGGCCGCTGTCCGCGCGCGACGCGGAGCTTGTGCGCGAACTGGCCACGGCCATGCCTCCGGAGGCGCACGCCGTACCGCTCGCCGCCGCGGGGCCGCTTCGCCTGCCCGACCCGGAGCGGCTGCTGCACGCCTTCCTGGACGCGGTCGCCGACACGCTCCCCCGCACGCCCGCCGCGCCGATCGTGACGGGCGGCACCGCCTACGCGGCACCGGAGCCGCGGCAGCTGCCGGGCCTGCGGGCGTGGGCGGACGACATCGCCGCCGGGCACGACGCGGGTGTGCGGCTGTCGCTGCGTGTGGAGGTACCCGGTCTGCACGACGCAGGGCATGCCGACGACGCTCCTGTGCGGTTCCGTGCGGTGCTCCAGGTGCACGGCGTACCCGGGGCGGCGGACGTCGCGGACGCGGCCGAGCTGTGGGCCGCCCCGAAAGCGGGGTACGAGGCGCTCGGCCCACGCGCGCGTGCGGACGCGCTGCTTGCGCTGCGCCGGGCGGCCCGGGCGTGGCCGCCGCTGACGTCTCTGCTGTCCGCTCCCGCTCCCGACGCCGTGGACCTCGCCGAGGACGAGATCGCCGATCTACTGGGCGAGGGCACCAGGGCGCTGGCCGCGGCAGGCGTCGACGTGCACTGGCCGAAGGAGCTGTCGCGCGAGTTGACCGCGCATGCGGCCGTCGGCCCACCGGACGACGCAGCGCCCGTCGGTGAGGAGAACTCGGCGCTGCCGTCATTCCTCTCGGCGGACGCCCTGCTCGCCTTCCGCTGGCGGTTCACGCTGGACGGACAGGAGCTGTCGCGCGAGGAACTGGACCGCCTCGCGGAGGCCAGGCGTCCCCTCGTACGACTGCGCGACAGATGGGTCCTGCTCGACCCGCACGAGGCCGGCCGCGCCCGCGCCCGGCAAGACCGCTCCATGCCCCCGGTCGAAGCCCTGGCCGCGGCCCTGGCGGGCTCGGCGGAGGTCGACGGCGGCCGGGTCGAGGTACGGCCCACGGGCTGCCTGGCACGGCTGCGGGAGCACCTCGCGGATCCGGAAGCGGCGCAGCCCGTCGGTCAGCCGCCGGCGCTCGCCGCCACCCTGCGCGACTACCAGGTGCGGGGGCTCGGCTGGCTGGCCCGGACGACGGCCCTCGGGCTGGGCTGCTGCCTGGCCGACGACATGGGTCTCGGCAAGACGGTCACCCTGATCGCGCTGCATCTGCACCGGCAGACGGACGCCTCGACGTCCGGTCCCACGCTGGTGGTCTGTCCGGCCTCTCTGCTCGCCAACTGGCAGCGCGAGATCGAGCGGTTCGCCCCCGGCGTACCGGTGCGCAGATTCCACGGGCCCGGGCGCGCTCTCGGCTCCTTGGCGGACGGGGAGTTCGTGCTGACGACCTACGGCACGATGCGCCTGGACGCCGAGCGGCTCGCCGAGGTGCCCTGGGGCCTGGTCGTCGCCGACGAGGCGCAGCACGTGAAGAACCCGTATGCGGCGACCGCGCGTGCGCTGCGCTCCATCCGGGCACGCGCCCGCGTGGCGCTCACCGGCACGCCGGTGGAGAACAATCTCACGGAACTGTGGGCGATCCTCGACTGGACGACGCCCGGGCTGCTGGGCCGCCTCGGTGGCTTCCGCGAGCGTTATGCGCAGCCGGTCGAGGGTGGCCGGGATCCCGCCGCCGCGGAGCGTCTCGCCCGGCTCGTTCGGCCGTTCCTGCTGCGGCGCCGGAAGGCGGACCCGGGCATCGCGCCGGAACTGCCGCCGAAGACCGAGACCGACCACCCGGTGACACTGACAGCCGAGCAGGCGGGCCTGTACGAGGCGTTGGTGCGGGAAACCCTCGAACGGATCGCCGCCGCAGACGACATGGCGCGCCGGGGCCTGATCGTGAAGCTGCTGACCGGTCTGAAGCAGATCTGCAACCACCCGGCACAGTTCCTCGCGGAAGACGATCCGCGGCTTGTGGGACGCTCGGGGAAGCTGGAACTGCTGGACGAACTGCTGGACACCATGCTGGCGGAGGGGTCGGGTGTGCTGGTCTTCACGCAGTACGTGCGAATGGCCCGCCTGCTAGAACGGCACCTGACCGACCGCGGCGTGCCTTCGCAGCTGCTGCACGGCGGCACTCCGGTCGCCGAGCGCGAGACGCTGGTGCGCCGGTTCCAGGAGGGCGCCGTGCCGGTGTTCCTGCTGTCGTTGAAGGCCGCCGGAACGGGCTTGAACCTCACGCGCGCGGAGCATGTCGTGCACTACGACCGCTGGTGGAACCCTGCTGTCGAGGCGCAGGCCACCGACCGCGCCCACCGCATCGGGCAGACGCGCCCCGTGCAGGTGCACCGGCTGATCGCCGAAGGGACCGTCGAGGACCGCATCGCGCAGATGCTCGGGCGCAAGCAGAAGCTGGCGGACGCCGTGCTCGGCGCCGGCGAATCCGCGCTGACGGAGCTGACGGACACGGAACTGGCCGCACTGGTGGAACTGCGTGGGGAGGCGCGATGACCCCCTACGACCACGAGCACGGCAACGAGCACCGCAACGACGACGACTACGAGCACGAGCACGAGCTGGAACGCACGTTCGCCGCGCTGCCGCCCGCGCGCGGGCGCGGGTTCGCGCAGACCTGGTGGGGCCGCGCCTGGCTGGCCGCACTGGCGGACGCGGCGCTGGACGCTGCCGCAGTGACGGCCGGACGCCGTCTCGCGCGCGCGGGCGCAGTGGGCGCGGTGACCGTACGACCGGGCCGGGTCACCGCCGTGGTCCGCGATCCGAAGGGCGCGGCGCACCGGGCCGACGTCCTCGTGCCCGAGCTCTCAGCAGAGCAGTGGGTCCGGTTTCTGGACCTGGCCATGGATCAGGCGGGACACCTGGCCGCGCTCCTCGACGGGGAGTTGCCCTCCCATCTCATCGAGGACGCGGCGGTCAGAGGGATCGACCTGTTGCCGGGGCCGGCGGATCTGGATCCCGAGTGCGACTGCGGCATGTGGGACCACTGCCGGCACACCGCCGCCCTGTGCCATCAGGTGGCACGTCTGCTGGACGAGGATCCCTTCGCGCTGCTGCTGATGCGCGGCAGGGCGAAGGACGCGTTCCTTGGGGACCTGTATGTGCGGAGCACCGCGTCACCGGACGAGGTACGGAGCACCGCGTCACCGAACGAGCCCGCGGAGGCCGGGGCCAAGGGTGTGGACGCCGCGGAGATCTGGGCGGCCGCGGACATCCTGCCACCGCTGCCCCCCGCACCCGGCCTCCCGCAGGCCCCCGGCAGGCCGCCGTCCTTCGACACCGAGGCGGAAAGGGCACCCGGGATCGACCCGACGGCGCTGGAGTACCTGGCGGGGCGGACGGCAGCGGAAGCCCACCGGATACTGGGACGCGCACTCAGCCTGAGCGGGCATGGAGACGGCGGCCTCCTCATGGATTTGACGCTCCATCAGGACGCAGTACGGCTGGGCTCCGGGGAAGCACCGGGTACCGTGGCCGACCGGCTCGCGGAGGGCTCGGGGCGCGGCCACGACGGTCTGGCGACGGCCGTTCGTGCCTGGCGCGTCGGAGGTGTGGCGGCCTTGGCCGTCCTCGACGAGGAGTGGCAGGTGGAGGGGGCGGCCCTCGCACGCGCGCGTGCAGCCCTCGAAGCGGCCTGGGAGACGACGGAGCGGCCGTCGTTCCAGCAGGCCGCCAACCGGTGGACGGTCCCGGAGGAGCAGCTTCAGCTGCGTCTCGGCCGGGGCGGCCGCTGGTGGCCCTACCGCGAGGAGGGAGGGTGCTGGGTGCCGGCGGGCGGCGCCGACCACGATCCGGCAGCGGCCCTTGCAGCGGCACGGCTCGAACCGAACGGCGAGGCGACTGCCGAATCGGACCTGTTGTCACCATGATGCCCGTAGCGGGCACTCGACAGCGGACACCCAGCAACAGGCAACAGGCACGATTCGACCAGGTGTGGACGCCGCTTGTTCACCCGCCCGTTGCACGGCATTCCTCCGGGGACCCAAATGTGGCCGCAACCAACGGAGTTGTCCCCAGGAGGGTTGATGTCCCCGCACGTCACCGGTCGGCGCCGTGCCCGCCGTTCCGCCGCCTCGGGCCTGCCACTGGCCCTGGCCGCCGCCCTGGTGGCCACGGGAACGGCCGCGGCGGCACCGTCCGCGGATGCCCGTGTCGTCCGCACGGCAACCCTCGGCGAGATCCCGCTCGGCGCGTTCAGCAACGCGCTGCTGCCCGCCAGCGTGGCCGACGACCACGGGGTGCATCTCGGCGGCATCGGCAGTGACATCTACCCGGCGGGCCGCAAGGGCGAGTTCTGGACGGTCACAGACCGCGGTCCCAACGGCCAGATCAAGGTGGACGGCAAGAAGCGTCGCACGTTTCCGGTGCCGGGATTCGATCCCGCGATCGTAAAGATCCGGGTCTCGGGGGACGCGGTCGACGTGATCGGCGCGATCCCGCTCACCACGTCCTCGGGGAAGGCCGTCACCGGGCTGCCCAACCTGCAGAGCCGCGACGAGGCGCCGTACACCTACGACGCCTCGACGCCGCTGGCGTACAACCCGAACGGTTTGGACACCGAGGGCATCGTGCGGGCCGGGGACGGGACCTTCTGGCTCGTGGACGAGTACGGCCCGTCGCTCGTCCACGTCTCCGCGCGCGGGAAGGTGCTCACCCGGTACGTTCCCAAGGGCCTGAACGTCACCGGCGCCGACTATCCGGTGGTGGAGTCGCTGCCGTCCGTCCTGCTGCACCGGAAGATCAACCGCGGCTTCGAGGGACTCGCGCAGCTTCCCGGCGGCGATCTGGTGATGGCCGTCCAGAGTCCGCTCTCCCTGCCCGACGCGGACGCCGGGGACGCCTCGCGCACGACCCGGCTCCTGCGTTTCTCACCGAAGAAGAAGGCGGTCACTGCCGAGTACGCCTACCGCTTCGACCCGGTGAACGTCGTCGACCCCAGTGAGGACGACACGTCCGAGTTGAAGATCTCCTCCCTGGTGGCCGTGGGCGGTGACGGGCTGCTGGTGGAGGAGCGCACCGACAAAGCGGCCCGGCTCCAACTGGTCAGGCTGGGGCATACGGCCGACGTCCTCGGCAGCCGCTGGGACGACGACACGACGTCTCCGTCGCTGGAGCAGCTGGACGACCCGGCCGCTGCGGGCGTGCCCGTACTGGCCAAGCGGCTCGTCGTCGACCTGGGCAAGGTCAGCGGCGTGCCGGGGAAGATCGAGGGCATCGCGCGCGTGGACCACGACACGCTCGCCCTCATCAACGACAACGACTTCGGGATGACCGACGGTCCGGGCGCGTTCGACGCCCAGGGCCGTCTCGTCGACAGCGGCATCAGGACGACCGTGACGTACGTCCGGCTGCCTGACGGCTGCTAGGAGAGGTATGGGGGCAGTTCGTCCGGGAGAGACGGCAGGAGCGTCTGCAAGTCGCTCGGCAGTGCGCCCGGCGAGCCGGACGGCAGCCCGGTCGGCAGCCGCGACAGCAGTCCGGTCGGCAGCCGCGACGACAGTCGGCCGCGCAGTTCGGTGGGGATGCTGAAGGAAGGCCAAGGGGAGCGGCTCGTGGTCGTGCTGCCGTTCTCCGGACCCTTCTGACCGGTCGAGCCGTCATGCCCGGAGGCCATGAGGACCACAGCGAGGACGGCTGCGGCGGCCACCAGGAGGGCCAGGAGGGGGCATTGCGCAGTACGACTTGGGCCACACCCCGCCGAACCGCCCGAGGAGGACAGCCAGGATCCGGGGTCTGTCCCGGCAGGCGGGCTGACCACAGGGAGCGGCGGTGTGAGTACGCGCGCGTGCGAGGGTGAGTATGCGACCCGATGCCCCCGGCCCGGCGGTGGTGATGGGGTTCTCGCATGCCTACCGACGACGTGCGACCGCACATTACCCACCGGACGTGGTGGAAGGCGCCTCTCGTGGCCTCCCTGCTCGCCCTGCCGTTCCTGGTACTGGAGTACAACTGGTTCCGGTCCGAGGACGGCGTCGGAGCCTTCGGGGGAGTGTTCTACTGGTCGGTCGGCCTGCTCGCCCTCTCCTGGGCGCTGCCGCACCGCCGGCCGCTGCGGACGCCGCGCGTGCTGGCCGCCGGCGCCGGGCTCGGGTGCGTGCTCCTTCCGATGCTGTTCGCGCTGGCGCTGGGCGCGGCCCTGACCGGGAGCTGACGGGGCCGGGTGCGGGTCCTCAGCTCCCACCAGCGGCGCCGTGGACCTCCTCGACGAGCAGACCACGACCCTCTGGCGGCCCCGTGAGCCGTACCCTCATGCGCCCGCCCGGCGTGTGATTGCGCGGCGGGCGTGCCCGTCCTCACATCCTGGCCATACCGCCACCGGTGAGGCCCGGAGCCAGCGCCGGGAACCAGAAGACGGCGACGGCCAGGGCGATCGAGGCGATCCCCACGGCACGGGCCACCAGGCGGCCGGCCGGAGCCAGCTTCTCAGCGGTGATCACGGCGGTCAGGACCACCATGGCCCACAGGTTCATCACACCGAACGCCGCCAGCAGCACCATCAGCGACCAACAGCAGCCCAAGCAGAAGGCCCCGTGGTGCGCTCCGGCACGCAGATCGCGCGAGGCCCCCGGGTACGAGGCGTAGCGCAGCATCAGCCCGATCGGCGAGCGGCACCTCGCCAGGCAGCGGTCCTTGAGGGGGGTGAGCTGGTAGACGCCGCTGACCGCGAAAACGGCCGCGGCCACTGCGGTCCCCGTCGCGGTGGGGAGGCTCGCCGCCCGGCCCAGTCCGGCGGCCAGCCCGTACGCCGGCAGCCCGGCCGCGGCCCAGACGAGCAGGTAGGCGACTGTGAAAACGACCATGCGCGGCGCCCGGTGCACGGTGATGGTGCGTGCGTACAGCGCGGTGACGGGCGCCGTGGCGGGCAGCATCATCGCAGACATCATCAGCGTCCACACGGCCAGGAAAGCGGGCAGGCCCAGGCCCATGGTGCCCGGCATCGCCTGCATGCCGCCCCAGCGCGTCAGCGCCCAGACCCAGGCGGCAGCCGCCACGACCAACAGCAGTCCGGCGGGGCCCGCCCTGCGGCGGACGGTGACCAGCCGACCGGTCACGCGGACCACGTGAAGGGCGCCGAGTGTCCATTGCCGCCGGAGAAGTCCCAGGACCGGCCGTACACGCCTTCGCCCGTCGCCCGGGTGGACCGGGCAATGGTCAGCGTGCTGTTCGCCGGGTGGAACATGCCGGTCAGGCCCATGACCGGACCGTCCTCGCCGAACTGCGGGGCGACCTGGTCCTCGATCTCGATGTCGATGGCGTCACCCACCCGCGCGGCGTGGCGGCGGCCGTCGTCGCGGTAGTCGATGGGAACGCGCTCCACGCCCAGGACCTCGCCGATGAGCGGGGTGAGCGCCGCCATCGGCCCGCCGGCCTGGCCGGAGAAGACCTTGCCCAACGCCTCCGCCTGGCCGTCGTCGGCCGAAGCATCGAGGTACAGCGCCACCTGCCAGCCACCATCGGCCATCACCCGGGGCGCGTCGATGAAGACGGCGACGCTGCGGTCGGAGACGTCCACGCCGTCCACGCTCCCACTGTCCACGTGGAACGCGAAGGTCACCTGGCACCGCTCGTGGTCGGCCGGTGCGGTGAGGCCCGAGGTGGTGCAGGGGCACACCACGTCGCAGTTGCAGCTCTCCAGATACGTGCCGTTCAGATTCCAGGGCATGGTTCTACCTCCCCTTCGGTGAAGGGAATGCCTCGCGAGGGCCCGTTCCGTCCCGGTGCCGCTCATCTCCAGGCTATTCCCGACGACCCCCGCCGCGCAGATCCGCTGCCGGCCGCCTCACCGTCCTGGTACAGGCTCGTGGGGGCACCCACTCGGACGTGAGTCGGAAGGCGTACAGGATCGTGGCGCTCTCCAGGGACGTCACCGCCTGGGTGGAAGGCAGTTGGCGGAAGACCAGCGGGTCGCGTGAACCCGGCTCGGTGCGGGCGACCGCGAAGATCTCGTCACCCGAGGTGGTGACGTCGATGAACGGGATGTCCTCGCGCGCCGCGAGCGCGGCCACGATGGTGTCGAGCTTTCCCCGCAGGACCCGTACGTGCGGTAACAGGCCCCGGTCGAGCGGCCGTTGCGCGTTCACGCGACCGGTGAGACCACCACGCGCACGGTGCCGTCGGCGCCGAGTGCGTGCAGGCGGCGCCGCACGGTGGCGGGGCTGAGTCCCAGCACGTGGGCCGCCCGCTCCGCGGTGAGGCGGCCGTTCCACTGCAGCGCGGCCACCAGCCGCTGATCCAT
>NZ_JBFAET010000226.1:0-13048 GCF_040642095.1 Streptomyces sp. NPDC020362 | reverse complement strand
CGGTGTGGTGTCGCTGCTGGCGCTGGACGAGACGCCGCTGCCGGACCACCCGGCGGTGACCGGAGGCTTGTACCACCAACTGCTGCCGATGGCCGAGCTGTTGTACTCCCGCGGCGCCGGTCTGCGCGCCTCCCGCAACCAGGGCCACGCCGTCGTGACGCCCGCAGCCCCGGAAGGAGCCGCGGCATGACCGCCGCCCCCGACATCCGCACGGCCCCGCCGCTGCTGGACTTCCCGTTCTCCTGGGACGGCACCCGTGTGCCCGCCGAGGTCGAGGACCTGCGCGCCGCCACCCCCGTACGGCGCGTGCGGACCATCGCCGGCGACGAGGCCTGGCTGGTGTCCTCCTACGAGCTGTGCCAGCAGGTCCTGAAGGACGACCGCTTCTCGCTCAAGGACACCTCCGCGCCCGGCGTACCCCGCCAGTACGCGCTCACCATCCCGCCCGAGGTCGTCAACAACATGGGCAACATCACCGGGGCCGGGCTGCGCCGGGCGGTGATGAAGGCGCTCAACCCCAAGGCGCCCGGCCTGACGGAGTGGCTGCGTGCGCAGGCCCACCACCTGGTGGACCTGATGGAGGCCGACGGCCCGACGGCGGATCTGCGCGGGGCCTTCTGCGAGCCGTACTCCGCGGGCATGCACTGCCGCATGCTCGGCATCCCGCAGACCGAGGCCCCGCCCTTCCTGCGCAGCCTCGACATCGCCTTCATGAACGCGCCGTGCCCGGTCACCGGCGCGAAGATCAACTGGGACCGGGACATCGCCCGGATGTCCGCCCTGCTCGACGACCCGGCCACCCACGGCCTGATGGGTGAACTCGCCGCGCTGCGCGACGACCCCGACTACGCCCACCTGAGCGACGAGATGCTGGCCACCGTCGGCGTCACCATGTTCGGGGCCGGTGTCATCTCCACCTCCGGCTTCCTCGCCATGGCCCTGGTCTACCTGCTCACCCACCCCATCGCGCGCGACCTGCTGCGCGACCGCCCCGACCTGATCGGCCCGGGCGTGGAGGAACTGCTGCGGGTCAACCTCTCCATCGGCGACGCCCTGCCGCGCCTCGCTCTGGAGGACGTCCCGCTCGGGGACGTCCTCATACGCCGGGGCGAGCTGGTTCTGGTCCTGGTGGAGGGCGCGAACCTCGACCCGGAGAAGTTCCCGGACCCGCACCGCTTCGACGTCCATCGTGACAACGCCGCCGACCACCTCTCCTTCGGCGGCGGCGCCCACTACTGCCCGGCGACCGCCCTGGGACGTGTGCACGCCCGGATCGCCCTGGAGGTCCTGCTGGACCGCCTGCCGGAGCTGGCGCTCGCCGTGCCGCCCGGGCAACTCGTGTGGCGCACCGGGTTCATGAAGCGGATCCCCGAACGGCTGCCGGTGACCTGGTAGCCCGACGCTCCGTACGTCTGTACGGCGTCCCCGGCCCGGCACCCCGGGCGGGGACGCCGACGTACGCGGCTCTCACCGGTCGGCGAACCGCTCCGCGGTCAGTCCCACCGGGTTGCCGGGCGGCAGCAGCCCAGCGTCCATGACCGTCCGGGCCAGCGGCTCCAGCAACTCGGCGAGGCGCGCGGTGCGCTGCGCGCCCAGCGCGGTCCACGGGCGCTCGGCCGCCTCGTCCGTCCGCGTCTCGACGAACGCGCGCGCCGCCACGCCCGCACCGGTCAGCGACCCGTCCTCGGCGAGGTGGCCACGCTCGCGCAGGGCGGCCTCGGCAGCCGCCCAGTCCTCGGGCTCCCACTTGCGGGTCTCCCGCAGGAACGCCCCGTCCGACTCCCCGGCCGCCGCCTTGAGCACCATGGCCTCGACGGGCCCGATGCCCAGGCCCACCAGAGCCGCGACATGCCCGTCGCCCCGGTGCTCGCGCAACGTCGTCAGCGCCTGCCACAGCCGCAGGGTCGGCGGCTGCGGGCGCTCCAGCGCCTGGTTCGCGGCGGCGAGGACCCGCCCCGGCGTGTCCGCCGCGGCGGCCGCCTCCCACGCGAGATCCGCTGCCTCCGCAAACTCCGCCGACCTCACCGTCTCCGGCCCGAACAGGCGGTTCATCGCAGCGTCCATGGCCTCCCACCGGGCCGCCAGCACATCCTCCGGAGCCGCATACCTCCATGCGTCGGGCAGCGCGCGGGCCACCCGGGTGGGGTGGAAGACGTAGAAACAACTCGTCACCACGGCCGGGGACACCGCGCCCAGCGGAGCAGCCCGCAGGGCGAAGTACCCCATCCAGAACCCGCGCATCCCCAGCCGGTCCGCTGCCTGCCGCGCCTCGGGCGCGAAGTAGACCAGATCGTGCACCGGCTCGTACCGCTCCCACATGGTCCGTGCTGTCCCGCCCGCCACTGCTTCCTCCCACCGCATCGGCTGAACCGCTGTCGGCACCAGCCTGCGTTATGACCGCTGTCATAACAAGCGGCTACGGGTGATTCGTCGCCGATCCCTTCGCCCTGCTGCCGCCCTCCGCCGCAGCCCCGAAGATCACCCGGGCGGGGTCCGAACCCGCCCGACGGCGTTGCCGGACAGCTCGGTGAACCACACCCCGCGATCGGGACCTGCGGTGATGCGGAACGGCACCGTCTCCGCGCCGTCCTTCACCGGGTAGGTGGCGATGCTCCCGGTCGCGCCGACCCGTCCGATCCGGCCGGCCTGGTCGGCGTACCACACATGGCCGTCCGGCCCGAGGGTGATGCCGCTCGGGCCGCTGTCCGGGTCGGGCAGCGGGAACCGGGTGACGGCACCGGCGGCGTCGATCCGGACGATCGCGTTCGCGTCGGACGTGGTGAACCACATCCCGCCGGGGCCGGCGACGATGTCATCGGGGAAGCCGGAGCCTGCGGGCAGCGGGAACTCGGTGATCCGGCCGGTGCGGTCGATCCGCCCGATCCGCCGGCCGGTCAGCTCGGTGAACCACAGGGCGCCGTCCGCGCCCGCGGCGATGGAGAGGGGGGAGGCGCTCGAGGTGGGGACGCGGTACTCGCTGATGCGGCCGGATGTGGTGATCCTGCCGATCCGGTTTCCGTCCTCCTCGGTGAACCACAGGGCGCCGTCCGGTCCGGCCGCGATCCCGGTCGGGAAGCCGTCCGCCGTCGGCACCGGGAACTCGGTCAGGTGTCCCTCGGTGGTGATGCGTCCGATCCTGTTCGCGTTTCCCTCGGTGAACCACAGCGCGCGGTCGGGGCCCGCCGTGACGGCGAGGGGCAGGCTGTCCGGGCTGGAGGTGGGGAAGTCGGTCGTCCTGCCCTCGACGGTGATCCGCCCGATCCGGCCGACTCCGGACGCCGCGAACCACAGTGCGTCGTCGGGTCCGGTGGTGATGCCGGAGGGCAGCGTGTCTGCCGCGGTGGTGATCGGATACTCCGTCACATCGCCGACGCCGACGCCGACGCCGACGCCGACGCCGACGCCGACGCCGATGTCGGCCCGGGCCGGGAAGGCGACGGCGGTCACCCCGATCAGGGTGCCCAGGCACACCGTGAGGACGCGGCGGGCTGTGCGCCCGAGCATGGCTGCGCCGGACATGGGGCGGCCCCTTCTCGTGGGGCGGGGACAGGGCCACCGCCGGCAGGTGATGGATCGTCGGATTCAGGCCAGGAGATCGTCGGATTCAGGCTAGGAGTGTCCGCACTGTCGTACGACCGGACCGGCCCGGAAGGGGGACGGGGGCAGGGCGCGGCCTGCCCGTACGGCCACGGTGAGTACCTTGACCGAACGGCCATCACCCGGTCCGGAGCGGTGAGCAGCAGATACGGGCGGTCCGCACTCCATAGGCTGCTGACGCCGCCGGGCGCCGGATCCGGCGGCGGAGGGGGCATCGCCTTGGGTGTCGACGAGTCGCTCGTACGGTCCCTGCTGCGGGAGCAGCACCCGGATCTCGCCGACCACGAGCTGCGCCCGGCGCCGGCCGGCTGGGACAACCAGGTGTGGCGCCTGGGTGAGCAGTTGGCGGTACGGCTGCCGCGGACCTTGCGCGCTCCCGACCTGCTGCGCAAGGAGCGGCAGTGGCTGCCCCTGCTCGCCCCCCGGCTGCCGCTGCCGGTGCCGGTCCCGGTGCGGGCCGGGGAGCCCTCGGCGTCCTTTCCGTTGCCGTGGTCCGTCGTGACATGGGTCCCGGGTGAACCGGCCGACCGTGCCCCGGTCGTCCGTGGCGGCCATGCCGCCGACCGGCTGGCCGGATTCCTGAGGGCGCTCCATGTGCCCGCGCCCGCCGACGCCCCCGGCAATCCCGCGCGCGGCCCCCTGCCCACCCGGGCCGCGGAGTTCGAAGCACGGCTCGGGGACATCGCGGACACCCTGCCCGACGCAGACGTCGTCGGGATCCGCTCCGTCTGGGCCGAGGCGCTCACCGCCCCGGGACGGGACGGGCCGGCGCTCTGGCTGCACGGCGACCTCCACCCGGCCAACGTCCTCACCGCGCACGGCACCCTCGCCGGTGTGATCGACTTCGGTGATCTCTGCGCGGGCGACCCGGCGGCCGACCTGGCGGCCGCCTGGGTGCTGCTGCCCGAGGGGGCGTGCGCGCGTTTCCTTCAGGCGTACGGGCAGGTCGACGCGCCGACGGTCCGGCGGGCGCGCGGCTGGGCCGTCCTGCGCAGCCTGTCCCTGCTGTGCATCGGCCGGGCGTGGGAGCGGGGCCTGCCCGGCGGGAAGCGGACCTGGGGACCCGCGGGACGGGCGGCACTCGGCCGGGTTCTCGCCGCACGGCGCGCAGCCGGGTGACACGGGACTGGTCCGGTCGGGGGCCGCTTCGGCGTGTCGATGGGACAGACGGGTGGCGCGATGACCCGGCTGGGCCGCCCGGATGGTGCGGCACAACGCCCTGGCTGACGGTGGTTCATGTCGAGACCGGGTCCATTCAGCTGATGACGTATCCGCTGCCCGGCCACGGCGGAAGGACATCGACATGCGCTCTGCCCGCCTTCTTCTCGCCACGGCGACCGCCTCCGCCGCCCTGGCCTTCGCAGCGCCCGGCGCCGCGTTCGCCCTAGCGGGCAACGACGGGGGCCGGGACGACTCCTCGTACAGCAGGGACAGCGACTCCGGCCGTGACAAGGGTTCCGGCAGCGACCGCGACAAGGGTTCGGACAACGAGCACGACAAGGGTTCGGACAGTGGCCGCGACAAGGGCTCCGGGAGGGACCACGACAACGACTACAGCACCGAACGCGACGACGACAGCAGCCACGACGGGCCGCGCGGCGGAATGCACACGGGCGGCGGTGCGCTCGCCGCGGTCCGTGGCGACGACTCCGGTTCCGACGACGACAGCCGGTTCGACCCCGAGACCTACCGGGACAAGGGCGAGGACGGCGACGACGACAGTGACAGCGACCGGGGCAACGGGCGCGAGAAGGACGACCGGAGTGGTGGCGGCGGCCACGACAAGCCGCGGGGCGGCATGCACACCGGTGGTGGCGCGCTCGCCACGCCCGGTGTCACCGCGGGCGGTCTGGGCGTGCTCGCCGTAGGCGCCACCGGCATGTACGCGCTGCGCCGCAGAAAGGACGCCGCCGCGTCCTGACCGGCCTCCGCAGTCCAGGGGACGCGGCCGCCGCCGGCGCGCCCGGTGCCGGCGGCCCGCCCCCTGTCCCGGCCTCCGTGCTGCCGTGACTGAGTGAGGTGGTGTCCGATGGCAGCAGATCCCTCCGCCGCGTCCCCCGTGCCGGCGCCGGGCGAGCAGAACGCCCGCCGCGGCGGACGGCTGACCCTGTGGGGCGTGGTGATCCTCGTCCTCGCCGTCAGCATGTTCGGCGGCCCGCACGGCGCCGACGACTCGGCGAACCCGTCCCGCGCCTCGGGCGCGGCCGCCACCCGGTCGGACTCGCAGGAGTCCGGTCAGGGCCTGCCCCGCGCCACGCCCCTGCGGCTGCTCATCCCGAAGATCTCGGTGGACGCCCCCTTCACCGCCCTCTCCATCGGCACCTCGGGCCAGCTGGAGCCCCCGCCGGCGGCCAACACCAATCTCGTCGGCTGGTACGCCGGCGGCGTCTCGCCCGGCGAGAAGGGCACCGCGATCATCGCCGGGCACGTCGACACGGTGACCTCCGCGGCGGTCTTCGCCGGCCTCGACCAAATGGAGCAAGGGGACCGGTTCTCCGTGGACCGGACCGACGGGAGAACGGCGACCTTCGTCGTGGACGACACCGAGACCTTCGCCAAGGACGACTTCCCCAGCAAGCGGGTGTACGCCGACACGTCGCGCCCCGAGGTCCGGCTCATCACCTGCGCGGGGGACTACGACCACTCGGTGCGGGACTACACCGAGAACCTGGTGGTCTTCGCCCACCTCGTGTGACTGCGCCGCCTGCCCGTACGGCTCAGACGGCGCCGTCCGCGAACGGGCCGCCCGGGGCGAAGGCCAGCGCGGCGAAGCGCTCGCCGATCCGGCGGTGCGCGGCGGCGTCCGGGTGGAGGTCGTCGGGCAGCGGCAGTTCGGCGAAGTCCGAGTCGCCGTAGAGGTCGCGGCCGTCGAGGTGGTGGAGCTGCGGGTCCCCGGCGGCGCGCTCGCGCACGATCCGGGCCAGTTCCTCGCGGATGACGCCCAGGGTCAGCTTCCCGTAGGCGCGCTCCGCCGGGTCCCCTGCGGCCCGGAACCGCAGCCGGCCCTCACTGAGGGCGGTGAAGTCCGGGGCGCTCGGGCCCGGAGTGTCCTCGTGGATGGGGCACAGGATCGGCGAGACCACGAGCAGCGGAGTGTCCGGGTGGCCTTCGCGGACGGTGTCGAGGAAGCCGTGGACGGCGGGCCCGAAGGCGCGCAGCCGCATCAGGTCGGTGTTCACCAGGTTGATGCCGAGCTTGACGCTGATCAGGTCGGCGGGCGTGTCGCGCAGCGCGCGAGCGGTGAACGGGTCGAGGAGCGCACTGCCGCTGAAGCCCAGATTGATCAGTTCCACCCCGCCGAGGGAGGCGGCGAGCGCCGGCCAGGTGGTGGTGGGACCCGCGGCGTCGGAGCCGTGGCTGATCGAGCTGCCGTGGTGCAGCCACACCTTCCGGCCCGGGTCCGCCACGGGTTCGACGGGGGCGTCGGTGCGCAGCGCGACCAGTTCGGTGGTCTCGCTGTGCGGCAGCCAGATCTCGACGTCCTTCGCCTCGCCGGGCAGGCCGGTGAAGCGGGCGGTGCCGACCGGGCCGGGCCGCTGCTCGGTGGTTCCGGCGGCCATGTCGATGGTCAGGGTGGCGCCGCCGGTGACGGAGGTGCTGCCGGCCGGGCGTCCGTCCACGAGCAGCTCGTACACGCCGTCCGGGCGCGGCGGGGCGCCGGTGTAGACCCGCTTGGTGGGCAGTGTGTCGAGTTCGACGGCGGTGGCCCTGGTGCGGAAGACGAGGCGCACACCGGAGGGCTGGGACTCCGCCATGTGCAGCTGCGGGTCGGTGCACTGGGCGCGGGCCCGGGCGGGCAGCCGGTGCGGCAGCAGCCCGCGCTCGGTGCGCTCCAGATCGAGGGCGCCGCGCACGAGCTCGGCGGTCAGGGGCGTCGTGATCCAGTCGTGCCGGGTGGAGGACATGGTGGGTACCTGTCGGGTCGGGGGTGGGGGGTCAGGGCGTCGGCCAGTTGCGCAGCAGTGCGTCGAGGGCGTCCAGGATCCGGGTCCACGACTCCTGAGAATCAGGGGCGCTGTGGCTGAACCCGCCGGCCGACTCCAGGCTGACGTACCCGTGGAACACGCTGCCCAGCAGCCGGACGGCATGGGTCTCGTCGGGTTCGGTCAGGTCGTAGCCGCGCAGGATCGCCCGGGTCATCTGCGCGTGCCGGCCGCCGGCACTCGCGGCTGCCGTCTTCGGGTCCAGCCGGAACCGGGCCGCCTCGTAACGGCCCGGGTGCTCCCGGGCGTAGTCGCGGTAGACGTCGGCGAAGGCCGTGAGGGCGTCCCTACCGGCCCGGCCGGCCAGCGCGTCGGCGGCGCGGTCGGCGAGTTCCTCCAGTGCGAGCAGCGCGATCCGGGTCTTCAGGTCCTGGGAGTTCTTCAGATGCGAGTAGAGGCTGGCGACCTTGACGTCGAACCGGCGGGCCAGCGCGGACGCCGTCACCTGGTCGAAGCCGACCTCGTCGGCCAGCTCCGCTCCCGCCCGGACCAGACGCTCCGCGGTCAGACCTGCGCGCACCATGGCTTCCTCCCGTGTGCCGAAAAGTATTATGTGTCTGCCTAAAAGATTTAGGCAAATGGAAAAACGATGTAGCCGGGCCTGGGGTGGCAGGAAAGGGGCCGGCGGTTGGCGAACACCCACTTCTTTGTGGGTACTTGGCAGCACCGCTCGGCCGGGAGAAGGTGTTGTGCGAGGTCAGGGGCTGTCGAGCGGGGAAGCGGAGGGAGGGCGACCTGCTTCAGGAGGCCGGCCAGCTCCGGACGAGGCGCTCCAGGCGGCGATGCCCCCAGTCGGACAGGGCAGCCAGGGCCTCGGACGGTTCGCGGCCGAACCCGGTCAGCGAATAGACGGTCTTCGGCGGCTGTACGTCGTGCACCTCCCGGTGCACCAGCCCGTCCGACTCCATCTCGCGCAGCGCCTGCGTCAGTACCTTCTCGCTCAGCCCCGGCAGCCGGCGCCGCAGTTCGCCGGGCCGGTGCGGGCCCGACTCCAGCAGCCACAGCAGGGCGGTCTTCCACTTGCCGTCGATCACGGCGATCGCGGCGCTCACGCCGCACACGTTCGGATCCTGGGCACGGCTGCGGGTCATCCTCGTCCTCTTCGGTCCTCCGGCCAGCCCGGTCGGCTGCTCTTGTCCACTCATCCTCACCCATACGGGAGTTGACTCATGTCCACATCCTTCGCACCGTCCACCGTCACCGTGCTCGGTCTCGGCCCGATGGGCCGCTCGCTCGCCCGCGCCTTCCTGGCGGCGGGGCTGCGGACCATCGTCTGGAACCGCACGCCGGGCCGGGATCACGAGCTGACCGGACTGGGCGCGGCCGGCGCCGCATCCCCCGAGGAGGCCGTCGCCGCGAGCGACCCGATCATCGTCTGCGTGGTCGACTGCGACGCCGTCGACGCGATCCTGCGCGGCGAGGCGGTGACCCGGGCGCTGAAGGGCCGTACCGTCGTCAACCTCAGCGCCGACACCCCCGACCGGGCCCGGAACACGGCCGGCTGGGCGGCCGCCCACGGCATCCGCTACCTCGACGGAGCGATCATGACGCCGCCCCCGGCATCGGCACGCCGGACGCCGTGTTCCTGCACAGCGGCCCCGAGGAGGTCTTCCAGGAGCAGCTGCCCCGGCTGGAGGCCCTGGGCGGCACACACACCCACCTCGGCGAGGAGATCGGGCGCGCCGCCACCTTCGACATCGCCCTGCTCGACATCTTCTGGACCGCGACGGCGGGCTACGCGCACGCTGTGGCGCTCGCCCGGGCCGAGGGCGTCACCGCCCGGGAACTGGCACCGTTCGCCCAGGGCATCGGCGCGATCCTCCCGCCGCTGTTCGCCGAGTTCGCCGAGGACGCCGACAGCGGAAGCTTCTCCGGGGCGATCAACCCCCTCACCTCGGCGGTCTCGACCATGGCTCATGTCGTCGCCGTCTCCGAGGCCCACGGCATCGACGCGGGCGTGATGCGCGCGGCCGAGGGCATGGCCCGCAGGGTCATCGGTCTCGGCCACGGCACGGACGGGTTCATCCGGGTGGCGGAGGTGCTGGGGCGCCACTGACGAGCCGGCCGGCGGGGGAGGTGCGCCGTGGCCGGCCCCCTCGAGGCCGAGCACCGGCAGGCGGACGGGGAGGGACCGCCCGGACCTGGCGGACCCGCGGCTTGTGCCGGTCGGGGCACAATGGAACGCTTCCGTCCGCCGGTCGCGACCACGGCCGGCCGTGGCGGTGAGCACCGGATTCCCGACAGGCGACAATCTCCCGGGACCGGTCGTGGGACGGAACGGGGAGTGGACCGATGGAGCTGGAGCTTCGGCACCTGCGGGTGCTGTGCGCGATCGCCGACGCGGGGAGCGTGGGGCGTGCCGCAACACACCTCGGCTACTCGCAGCCCGCCGTGAGCACCCAGCTCCGGCGCATCGAGCGCCACCTGGGCGAGCCGCTCTTCGAACGGAGCGCGACCGGCGTGCGGCCGACCCGGTACGGCGCCGAGGTCGTCGCGCAGGCCCGGGACGTCCTGGCCCGCGCCGACGCCATCGGCCACCGCTCGGCCGCCGCCCCGGACCGCCGTACCCTGCGCGTCGCCGCGACCAATTCGCCGATGCTCTCCGGCACCGTCTCCCGCGTCCGCACCCGGCTGCCGGAACTGCCCCTCTCCGTGACCAGCGTCTACGCCTCCTCGCGGATCGTGGAGCTGCTGGAGGAGGGGGCGGTGGACGCTGCCATAGCCGCCGACTACCCGGGCATGGAACTGCGTCACTCGGCCTCCGTCCGGCACCGCGGGATCGTCACCGAGCCCACGTTCGTCGCCCTGCCGGCGCGCCACCGGCTGCGCCAGTGCGCCCAGGTGCAGCTGGCCGACCTGGCCGAGGACGCATGGTTCGTGACCCCGGACGACGGCGCGGGCTGGCCCGGGGTGTTCTACGACGCCTGCGAGGCGGCCGGGTTCACCCCGGTCACCGTGCACGAGTTCCTCGGCGACCAGACGCAGCTGCAGAGCATGATCGCCGACGGGCTCGGTGTCTCCCTGGTGCAGCCGACGCTGCGCCCGATCCCGCACGTCGTGGTCAAGCCGCTGGCGGGTTCGCCGCTGTGGTGCCGTTACGTGCTGGCCTGGCGGCCCGGCGCCGTCACCGACGACGTGGTGGAGACGCTGCTCCAGTCGGCCACCGACGCCTACCGCGATCTGGTCGCCCAGGCGCCCCACTTGAGGACCTGGGCCGCACGCACCTGGAGTGCCGCGGGGGCGTAGCGGGTCCCTGGCGCGGACCGGCGATGTTATGGGCCATCGGTGCCATGTGCTATGTCACACGCCATTGTTGGTGCGGAGGCGCGCTGAGACAGTGCCTCATACGCCTCAACACCCCACCGAGGCGCATCCCTTCGTGGAGGAATCCCGATGCGCTATCGCTTCGCGCTGCCCAGACGCATGATCGGAGCCGCGGCCGTCTGCGTCACCGTGGCTGGCATGCTCACGACACCAGCGCTGGCCTCGCCCCAGCCGCACGCCGGTACGGACGCCGCCGCCCCCGCACGGCACGTCCCCGCACCGCCGCCCACGGGCCCGGCCGCCGGTGCCACCGAACACCCCGCGGCACCGGCGCGGCGCCTCAGCCCCGCCCAACTCCCCCCGCGGGCATCGACGTTGGCCCGCAGTGAGAAGAGCGGCCCGCGCGCCGCGGCGAAGGCGGCCTCCTGCACCCCGGCCGACTTCGGCAGCCGGACCGGATCCGCCCTCGTCTCCTTCGTGAAGGCCGCCGGCACGGACTGCGTCAACACCCTCTTCTCGGTCACGGGCAAGGACGCCCACGACATCTTCCGCGAGTCCCAGATGCTGAGCGTCGCGGGTGCCTTCACCCGCACCGCCGGACAGTACCGCGGCGACAACTCCGCCCGCCTGCTGCAGCTGGTCCTCTTCCTGCGCGCCGGCTACTACGTCCAGTTCAACCACTCCGGTGACGTGGGTCCGTACAGTTCCCGGCTGACCGACGCCACCACCGACGGCCTGGACACCTTCTTCGCCCGGCGCCACTCCGAGGACGTCACGGCCGCCAACGGCGACATCCTCGGCGAGATCGTCATCCTCACCGACAGCGCGGACCAGCAGGGCCGCTACCTGGACGTGTACCAGCGCCTCCTGGAGGCCTACGACAGCTCCTACGACGCCGTCGACAGCATGGTCAGGGCGGTCAACAACGTGTACACCCCGCTGTGGCGCGGCAACTGGAACCCGGACTACGTGGCCGCGGTCGCCGCCGACCCGGCCATCGCCGACACCCTGCACGACTTCGCCCTGGACCACACCGACCTGCTCGGGACCGACGAGGCCTACCTGGACTCCAACGCCGGTATGAACCTGGCCCGTTATGTCGAGCACCCCGAGCTCCAGGCGGCCGTACGCCCCCTGACCAAGGAGCTGCTGGACCAGTCGGAGATGACCGGTCCGACGGCCGGCCTCTGGGTGGCCGTGGCCACCCAGGCGAACGCCTACGACGGCGCCCAGTGCTCCTACTACGACGTCTGCGACCTCGCCGCGAAGCTCACCGAGGCCGCCCTGCCGACCACCCACCACTGCGACGCGGAGCACACCATCCGCGCCCAGGCCCTCACCGCCGCCGACCTGGACGCCGCGTGCGCCAGCATCCTGAACCAGGACGGCTACTTCCGCGGCGTCGTCAAGGCCGGCGGTGCGATACCCGGCCAGTACGTCTCGACCATCCAGCTCGTCGTCTTCGCCAGCCGGGCCGACTACCAGACCTACGCCGGTGCGATCTACGGCGTCAGCACCGACAACGGCGGCATCACCCTGGACGGGAACCCCTCCGACCCGGCCAACCAGGTGACGTCGATCATGTACCAGAAGGACACCGACGACGGCTTCGTGGCCCGGATCTGGAACCTCAACCACGAGTACACGCACTTCCTCGACGGCCGCGACGACATGAAGGGCGACTTCACCCAGCAGATCTCCGTACCGGACATCTGGTGGATCGAGGGCCTCGCCGAGTACGTCTCCTACAGCTACCGGGGCCTCGCCGACGACCAGGCCGTCCAGGAGGCCGGCAAGCACACCTACAAGCTGAGCACCCTGTTCGAGAGCACCTACGACAACAGCGACGTGACCCGCACCTATCCGTGGGGCTACCTCGCCGTGCGCTACATGACCGAGCGGCACCCCGACGACATCCAGCGCATGCTCGACCGGTTCCGCGTCGGTGACTACACCGGCGGATACGCCGTCTACCACGACGGCATCGGCACCCGCTACGACGCCGACTTCGACCAGTGGCTCACGGCGTGCGCCGCGGGCGCCTGCGCCACGCCCAGGGCCTGACCGCCCGCGCCCGAGCACAGCGGCCGCCCGCCCCGACCCCCGGGGGGGGGCGGGGGTGGGTGGGCGGGGGCCCGGAGAGCGGCCGCGCCCGGGGCGGGGGGGACAAAACCCCCCGGAACGGGGGGGGCCCCCCGGCCGCC